>JBKJSW010000167.1:0-2694 GCA_046595765.1 Ahniellaceae bacterium | reverse complement strand
TGCCGGAAGGCGCTGAATCCCCCGACGCCGGTTGGCGGAAGGGTGCCCACAAACGCTTTTACGAGGGCCTTCGCGATGCCGTGGCAGGTGCGCGCTGTGCGGAACTGCTCGCGACGCCGCCCCGATCGGGCGCGCCGGGAGAATCGGCGGGCAGCCTGCCTCGGCTGTGCGAGCGCGCGACGGCGCTGCTCGCAGAAAGCCTGACGAAGCCCAGGGGCTGAGTCGCGACGCCGCTGCCCGCGCCTCGTGAATTGCCCGGCCCGGACCGGGTCCGGAACGACGTGGCAGGACCGGCTGGATCGCCCCGACCGCGAGCCGCGCGACAAGCGCTCATGGTGGTCGCAAACTAGTTGAGCGATCGCGCTCCCACTTGACGAGTACTGAAGCAAGCGACTCGTGATTGGGTAGTCCTGGTTGGTCAAGTCTGACCGTGGACGGCGAATCGCTCTTCTCCTTCCTGGAGTACTTGTCATGGGCACAACGAATATGTTCGCAAAATTCCTGCTGGTCATCGCCGTGGCGTTGCCGTGGTCGACGCAACTGCGCGCCGAACCCGACCCTTGCGATCCGAGGATGGTGATGGCGCTGCGCGAAAGCGAGTCGGCAGGCTCGAGCTTCTTCGGCCGGTTATTCGGCTCAGGCGAAAAGTCGCAGCCATTTTCGGGAGCGGTCATAGAGGATCCGGATCCGGGCTGCCAGCTGGCCGGGGGCCAGGCGCGACCCGTAGTCAACGAACTGCGTCTCCGGCAACACGATCGCGCGGTGAATTGAGGTTCCGGATTCCATTGCAGCATTCGCGCCTCGCGGCGCCGAGCGGAGTTCGGCGAGGTTCTGGACAGCTTGCAATGGGCAACACGAAGTCGTCGGTAACGGTTGGAGGCTTCGCGAAATACGCGACACGTTGCAGGGTTCGGCCCGCACCGGGCCGGACGCGCGGCTGGAGTCGCCGCGAAGCAAGGACACGGTGCGTCGTAGCGTAGGGAGCGCTGCGACGGATCCGGACCCGCCCGCCTCGCCCAGGCGCAAGGGTCGACAACGTCGCGCCGGGAGCGCGCGGCGGGCCAGGGATTGGCCGCCCACTTGTCCGTCGGCAGGGAGCCGTGGCGGCAGGTCATGGATCGGTTGCCTCGCCCCGGCGACCGGTCGCCACGCTGCGCAAGGAACGCGCAGCGCGCCACGGACAGGCACTGGCGTCGTTCGCACAGGGAGTGCATTTGAACGACGCTACTTTAATTTCGTGCAGTCGCCGCGCGCCTGGCCATCCGTCGATGGCGTCCGGGTGCGCAGCGACTCGCGCCGACGCCTTGCGCAGGGAGATGCCGCTCCACCCCAGCAGCCCGGCGCCTCGTGTTCGCTAGACTGTCGCACCGCGATCGCCAGTGCCACTGCATGGCTGCAACCGATTCCACCGCCGACACTGCCGCGTCCGCGTCGACTTCACCGCGTGCCCCGTCCGGCGACGCGCGCGCCGCCATGAACGCCGCCTACCTGCGGCCGGAGTCCGAGCACCTCGCAGAACTCATCGGCTCCGCTCCCAGCGAGGGCGAGCAGGAGGCGATCGCACGCCACGCCACGCAACTCGTGGCAGGCGTCAGGCGCCGTGCTCAGGATGCCGGCGTCATCGAAGCCTTCATGCGCGAGTACGACCTCTCGAGCGAGGAAGGCGTGCTGCTCATGTGCGTCGCGGAAGCGCTGCTGCGCATTCCCGATACCGACACGGCGGATCTACTCATCCGCGACAAGCTCGGCGACGCCGACTGGCTCGCGCACAAGGGCCAGAGCGATTCGACGCTCGTCAATGCATCGACCTGGGGCCTCATGCTCACCGGGCGGCTGGTGCAGCTGAGCGACGCCACGCAGCGCGAGCCGTCCGGCGCACTCAAGCGGCTGGTCGCGCGCGCCGGCGAGCCGATGATCCGGCTGGCCGTGCGCCAGGCCATGCGCATCATGGGCCACCAGTTCGTGATGGGCCGCAACATCGGGGAGGCGCTGGCGCGCAGTCGCAAGGGCGAGAACGCCGCCTATCGCTACTCGTTCGACATGCTGGGCGAGGCCGCGCTGACCGCGCGCGACGCGACCAAATACCTGGACGCATACCGGCGCGCGATCGATGCGATCGGTGCCGCCGGCCCCTACGCAGATGTTTTCGCCGCACCCTCCATCTCCGTCAAGCTGTCCGCACTACACCCGCGCTATGAGTTCGCGCAGCGCGCACGGGTGCGCGCCGAGCTGACGCCGCGCGTGCTGGAACTCGCGCAACGTGCGGCCGCGCTGCGCATCGGCTTCACCATCGACGCCGAGGAAGCCGATCGACTGGACCTTTCGCTCGATGTCATCGGCGACGTTTTTGCCGACCGCTCGCTGGAAGGCTGGGAGGGCTACGGCCTGGCGGTGCAGGCGTACCAGAAGCGCGCACCCGCGCTGCTCGACTGGCTGGCCGCGCTCGCACGCGAAGTCGGGCGCACCATGCCAGTGCGCCTGGTGAAGGGCGCGTACTGGGACGCGGAGATCAAGCGCGCGCAGGTGGACGGCATGCCGGGGTTCCCCGTGTTCACGCGCAAGCCGTCTACCGACGTTTCCTACCTTGCCTGCGCGCGGCAGATGTTTGCGCACGGCAGCGCGTTCTATCCGATGTTCGCCACGCACAACGCGCACACCATCGCCGCGATCCACGCGTTTGCGGGCGGCGCGCGC
>JBKJSW010000050.1:0-4333 GCA_046595765.1 Ahniellaceae bacterium | reverse complement strand
CCTGCTGTTCAATCCGGTCGGCGTGTCGCGCGGATTCAAGCTCGACGAGCCCAACGCCGGCGTGCGCGTGATGATGACCGGCAACGAAGTCTTCAAGGTCGCGGTCAAGACGCTCGACGCAGTCGTCGAGGAAACGCTGGCGGCGAACGGCCTCGACAAGCACGACATCGACTGGCTGATCCCTCACCAGGCAAATCTCCGCATCATCCAGGCCACGGCCAAGCGACTCGACATGCCGATGGAGCGTGTCATTGTTACTGTCGACCGGCACGGCAACACGTCTTCGGGTTCGGTGCCACTGGCACTCGACGAGGCGATCCGCTCCGGGCGCGTGCAGCGCGGCCAGCTGTTGCTGCTGGAAGCTTTCGGTGGCGGCTTTACCTGGGGCTCCGCACTCATCCGCTACTGACGGAATTCGATTGGCGCGCCGATCCTGGCCCGCTCGGGACAATTGACTCATGCTGACCATCGTGTTTCCTGGCCAGGGTTCGCAATCCGTCGGCATGCTGGGCGAACTCGCCGAGCGCCATCCAGTCGTGCGCGAAACCTTTGCCGAGGCATCCGAGGGTGCAGGCATTGACCTCTGGGCGTTGTCGCAGGACGGTCCGGAGGAAAGACTCAACCAGACGGAATTTACCCAGCCTGCATTGCTCGCCGCCGATGTCGCTGTGTGGCGCGTGTGGAGCGCGCTCGGTGGCATCGTTCCAGCTGCGCTGGCCGGACACAGTCTCGGGGAGTATGCGGCGCTGGTCGCGGCGGGCGCAGTCGGCCTGGGGGACGCGGCGCGGCTGGTGCGCACGCGCGGCCGGCTGATGCAGCAAGCGGTGCCTGCGGGAGCGGGCGCCATGGCGGCGGTGCTGGGCGGCGATCCTGCGACCATCGCCGCGATCTGCGGCGCAGTGGAAGGCGTGGTTGTTCCCGCCAACGACAATGCACCTGGACAGGTGGTCATCGGCGGAGAGGCGGCTGCGGTCGAACGCGCGCTGGCCGCCCTCGCGGAGTCCGGAATCCGCAAGGCGATCCGCTTGCCGGTGAGCGTTCCGTCGCACACTCCGCTCATGCGCGAAGCGGCAGAAAGGCTGCGTGAGGCCCTGGCTGCCTGCGAAATCGGCAGGCCCGCGATTCCCGTCTGGCAGAACGTGTCAGCGCGCGTCGAAGCGGACGTCGACTCGATCCGCGAAGCACTGGTCGCGCAACTACACCAGCCGGTGCGTTGGCGCGAGACTATCGAGGCCTTGTCCGCGGCCGGATGCGAGCGTTACGGCGAGGCTGGACCCGGCAAGGTGCTGACCGGATTGATCAAGCGCATCGACCGCAATGCCGATGCGCGGGCGCTCGGAACAGCTGCTGATGCTGAGGCGGCCCTGGTCGCCTGGGGATCCGGGACATGAGCCAACCCAATCTGAGGAGCGCACGTTGAACAGGGAACAGTGTCTTGCAGGTCAGGTGGCCCTGGTGACCGGCGCGTCGCGCGGCATCGGGGCGGCGATCGCCGACCGCCTTGCCGCGGACGGCGCGCGCGTGATCGGTACCGCCACCAGTGTGAGCGGCGCGGCGTCGATCGATGCACGTCTCGGCGCCAGCGGCGGTGCGGGTCGGGTGCTCGACGTCTCGAACGCGGCCGGTGTCGAAAAACTGGTCGCTGCGATAGCCGCGGATTTCGGTGCGATCGGCATCCTGGTCAACAATGCCGGCATCGCTCGCGACCAGTTGCTGTTGCGCATGAAGGAAGAAGACTGGCAGGCGATTCTCGACGTCAACCTGACGTCCGTGTTCCGGACCAGCAAGGCGGTGCTGCGCGGCATGCTGAAGGCGCGCCAGGGGCGCATCATCAGCATCTCGTCGGTGATCGGCCTCATGGGCAACTCGGGGCAGGCGAATTATGCGGCTGCCAAGGCCGGCATCATCGGCTTTTCGAAATCCCTGGCGCGCGAAGTGGGCTCGCGTGGCGTCACCGTCAACGTGGTAGCCCCGGGTTTCATCGCGACGGACATGACGGCTGAGCTCCCGGAAGCGCAACGCGAGGCGCTGTTGGGCGCAGTCCCGCTGGCCCGCCTGGGTTGTCCCGAAGACATTGCGCACGCGGTCGCGTTCCTCGCCGGGCCGGGCGGGGCCTACATCACCGGGGAGACGCTGAACGTCAACGGCGGTATGCTCATGCACTGATCTGCCGCCACAGCGGTGGACGGCGACTCGACAATGCGTACAATCGCCGCGCTTGGACCCTGCGAAACAAAGAGGCTACGTCACACATGAGCACCATCGAAGAACGCGTCAAGAAGATCGTCGTCGAGCAGTTGGGCGTGAAGGAGGATGAGGTCACGTCGAACGCTTCCTTTGTCGACGATCTCGGCGCCGACTCGCTCGACACGGTCGAGCTGGTGATGGCACTCGAAGAAGAGTTCGAGTGCGAGATTCCGGACGAGGAAGCCGAGAAGATCACCACCGTGCAGGGCGCGGTCGATTACATCAAGGCGCACGTCAGCGCCTGAGGCGGCCCCGCTGCGGCACCCGAACTGCGCCCTCCGGCGCAGTTCGCTTTTGGGGAATACCAGAATGCCACCCGGCGCGTCCATTCGATGCCCTGCGCTGGTCCGGTCCAGGACGCCCCCGGCTTCACCGGGCGCTGACTTCCGGGGCCGTAGATTCAACGATGCACCCTGAAACGCGCAGGATGAAAGCATGAGCAACGGCAAGCGGCGCGTGGTCGTCACCGGCATGGGCATCGTGTCGCCGGTAGGCAATGACCTTGCCTCCGCATGGAGCAGCGTGACCAACGGCCGATCAGGCATCGGTCCGATCACGAGTTTCGACGCCTCCACGTTCGCCACCCGCATCGCGGGTGAAGTACGGGACTTCGACGCGACGCGCTTCATCGCGCCGAAAGACGTGAAGAAGATGGATCCTTTCATCCATTACGGCGTCGCGGCCTCGATCATGGCCATGGATGATGCGGGTCTCGAGGTGACCGAAGCCAACGCCGAGCGCATCGGCGTCATCATAGGATCCGGCATCGGAGGTATCGCCGGCATCGAGAAGACCACCGTCGCCTGGCACGAAGGCGGTGCGCGCAAGATCTCGCCGTTTTACGTACCCTCTACCATCATCAACATGGTCTCGGGCCAGCTCTGCATCCTGAAGGGCATCAAGGGTCCGAATTTTTCGGCGGTCTCTGCCTGCGCCACGGCCAATCACAGCATCGGCATGGCCATGCGCCTCATCCAGTACGGCGACGCCGACGCGCTGATCGCGGGCGGCGCGGAACTCGGTTCGACCCCGACTGCGGTGGGCGGATTCTGCGCGATGCGCGCGATGTCGACGCGCAACGACGATCCGAGCGCCGCAAGCCGGCCCTGGGACCGCGACCGCGACGGCTTCGTTCTCGGCGATGGCGCTGGCGTGCTGGTCCTCGAGGAAATGGAATTCGCCAAGGCGCGCGGGGCGCGTGTCTATTGCGAGCTCGCAGGCTTCGGTGCAAGTTCCGATGCCTTCCACATGACGGCACCCAGCGAGAACGGCGAAGGACCTGCCCGCTGCATGGTCGCCGCAATGCGGGATGCGGGCGTGGGTCCAGAGCAGATCGGTTATCTCAACGCGCACGGTACGTCCACGCCGTTGGGCGACCTTGCGGAAACCCTTGCGATGAAGCGCGCACTTGGCGATCACGCGAATCGCACAATGATCAGTTCGACCAAGTCCATGACCGGCCACCTGCTCGGCGCCGCCGGCGGCGTGGAAGCGATCTTCTCCGTGCTTGCGATGCACCACGGCGTCATTCCCCCGACTATCAATCTGGACAACCCGGGCGAAGGCTGCGATCTCGACTACGTGCCCAACGTCGCACGCGAAAAGTCCGTGGATGTCGCGATGTCGAACGGGTTCGGATTCGGCGGCACCAACGCCACGCTGGTGTTCCGCCGTTCGTAGTGCCGCGACGCGCGTTGGCGGTGCCCAGGGCCTCGCAGCGCGCGTGAATACCGCCGCATGAACTCGGGTCCGATTCGTCGGAAGTTGACGGGCAGTCGGGACTTGCTGGCGCTTGCCGCATTCAACCCGCAGCGCTATCCATGCCTGCTGGAATCGAGCGCTCACGCACCGCGCAGCGGTCGCTACGATTTCCTGCTGCTGCATGAGGGCGGGGTGCTCGAGGCCTCCACGCCTGCGGAGGGCGCGTGCTTCCTGGCTGAACTTGAACGTTCGTTTCAGGAGGAGTTCGTCGCACGAGGGACGGATGTCGAAGCCGGACAGTACGAACAGGTGCCGTCGTTCGGTGGCGGCTGGGCCGTCTATCTCGGATACGAACTCGCCACGGCCTGCGAGCCGAGCCTGGACC
>JBKJSW010000031.1:0-4743 GCA_046595765.1 Ahniellaceae bacterium | reverse complement strand
ACCGGCAGCGCCACCACTGCGCAGACCTACGCCATCGGTTGCACGACGGCGGCAGCTGCGGCCAGCGGCACGATCACCTGCTCGCAGGTTCAATCGGATGGCACCAACCCGGCGCCTACGGTGGTCACAGTGAACTGCCCGGCAACGGTTGTTGGCCCAGGCCCTGAGTACAGCTCGGTTCCGCCAGCCGGAACGACGATCTCCTTGAACGGCACGCAGGGCGGTCCGGCCGCAACCAGCCTCATCACGGTCAGCAACATCGAGCCGGGTACGACGTTGACGGTCACCCCGTCGGGTCTGTCGGGTTCCCTGTCGATCACTCCGGCCGGTACCTCCAGCATCCTGGGCGGCGCATCGCAGGCGTTCACGGTGTCGTGCTCGACCGCCACGGTCGGCACGTTCAACCAGACGCTGACGTTCACCACCAACGATCCGGATGATGGTGAAACGACGGTTACATTCCCGGTTACCTGCAACATCATCGCCGGTGGCGGTGGTACGCAGGCAACCGCGGTGCCGACGCTGTCGCCTGCTGGCAAGCTGATCGCCATCTTCTCGGTGCTCAGTCTTGGCCTGCTCGGCTTCGCAGTAACGCGTCGCGCATAAGCAGCTAGCCTCAAGCTTCAAGAAAAGGGCGCCTTAGGGCGCCCTTTTTGTTTTAGTAGGGACACTGTCAGGAGGACACAGTCATGACGGAACGGAATATCCAGCCAAATGCCCGCGGCATGTTGCCGCTCTTGGCGGGTTTTGGCGTCGCGCTGATTGCCTCATTAGTAGCAGGTGAGACTCGCGCTGAGCCTTCGCCACGCCTCTTTCAGCAAAACGTGCCCGCGCTTGAGGCAACGATCATAAATCCCGACTTGCGTCCGCCTTTCGATGGCGCGAGTTACGATAGTTTTGGGCGCCGTGTTGCCATTGATGGCGATACGGCCGTCGTTGGCGCGCCGTTCGACGAGCACACCGGCTTCGGGTCGGTCTACATATTCGTACGCTCCGGCGGAACGTGGCAACGCGGACAGAAGCTGATTAGTCCGACGCCTATCCGAGCGCAGTTCGGCAGAGCCGTCGCGATCTCGGGTGATGTGGTGATGGTGGGTTCGCCACTTGAAAGCGTCAACGCTTCCGAGCAGGGCGTCGTAGACGTGTTCCGAAGGGTCGAAGGTGAGTGGATGCACGCTCAGCGTCTTGTTGCTTCGGACGCTGGGACGAACGATGTCTTCGGCTGGTCCCTGAGCCTGAGTGGCTCGACGTTGCTCGTCGGGGCGTGGTCTCACGACACCATCGGGCAGGACAATTTCCAGGGTGCGGCGTATGTCTTCGAAAGCTTAGGTACGACTTGGGTTCAGCGTCAGAAATTGACCGCGCCCTTGGGAGAACCCGGTGACTACTTTGGTCAGGTTGTGTCGACCGACGGAGCCTCCATCGTCGTCGGCGCTCCCTCCCGAGATGTTGGCGGCTCGGTTGACCAGGGAGAGGCGTACCTTTATCGGAGGAGCGGAGCGGACTGGCTATTGCATTCGGTTATTAGGGCAGTCGACGGACAGGCGAATGACCGATTCGGTAGTTCGGTACTCGTTGACTCGAACTCGATCTATGTCGGCGCGTATCTCGATGACGAAGGCGCACGCCAAGATCAGGGCTCACTCTATATTTTCGAGCGAGTAAACGACGCGGTCCTTTCTCGACAGAAACTGCAAGCAGCGCTACCCAATGAATTCGGATATTTCGGCTATTCCCTTGCGGTAAGGGATGATTTGCTTTTCGTCGGAGGCTATGGGTTCGGCACCGGGGCGGCGACCGGGCAAGGCGCTGTGCATGTTTTCGACCGTGTTTCACTGGGCTGGCAAGAAAGAGAACTTCCTCTTGTCGTTGCCGAAGGAGCACCGGGCGACGCGTTCGGCGTGTCGATCGGACTGTCTGGTCAATCGCTGATCGTCGGTGCGTATCTCGACGATCTGGGGCCGAATACCGACCAGGGAACTGCACACATCTTCGTCGAGAAGGGAGGCGCATGGTCTAGGCAAGGCGTGCTGCATTCGGGCGACGGAACGTCGGGAGACGCATTTGGCGCGGCAGTCGCGCATGAAGCTCAAACCCTTGCGGTAGGAATGCCTCACGACGGTTTGCGGGGCGTCTTTGGCGAAGGCCCGTCTGTGCACATTTACCGGCTGGGCGGTGGAGCTCCTAAACTTCAACAGCGAATCTTCCCCGACGACATCGACTACCCCTACAGCGGTTATGGGAGTGCCGTTGCGGTCTCGGGGGAAACCATCGTGGTGGGAGCTCATTCCGCACGGGAAGGTGGTCAGTCGGCTGGCGCCGCGTACGTATACGAGAAACAGGCAGGCCAATGGAACCTACGCGCCCGGTTGGGCAGAGTGCCAGGAAGTACGGAGTACGGGTGCGGTTTCCGGGTGGCAATTGTCGGGGATCGCCTCCTGGTTGGATGCAGGGTTGGTCGGGTCGCCTATCTATTCAGGCGGCTGGATGGAATCTGGACTCTGGAGCATCGCTTCACGTCTGTCGATGAAACCGCAGTGGAATATGGCAGCGAGATCGCACTCGGTCCTGATCTCGTTGCCATTGGCTCGCCCGGTAACGGATCTGGCATCTCTCCTATCCCAGGCTCGGTCTACGTCTACGTAAAGTTGCCCCAAGGCTGGGTATTGCAGCAGCGGCTGTTCGCAGACGACGGCCAGGATTACGACCAGTTCGGAAGTGCGATTGCCGTCTCCGAAGACACCATGTTGGTGGGGGCTTCGTATGACAGGAGCGATTCGGGCGCTGTCAGGAACTCCGCATACATATTTGAGCGCTCGTCGGGTCAGTGGCAGCAACGGCAGAAGCTCTCGCATCCCGACAGAAATCTGGGTTCATCACTCGACATCGATCACGATTTCGCGACCTTGCTGGGTGGGGGCCGAGTGCACTTATTCGAACGCCTATTGGGTGTGTGGACACTCACAGGCACGTTGAGTGACCCGGCGTTTGGCGGATTGGCTCCCTCCACAGATTCGCAACGGGTAGTAATTCCGGCTCGCTACTTCTTGGAGCCGGGCGCCTACGGCAATCCGGAAACCGGTGCGGTCCACGTGTACCTCCGCAGTCAAATTTTTCGCGACGGTTTCGATACCTAGCTCAGAAATGTGAGTTGTCGGTGCGGACACGCTAAGCGATCAGAGCAGCAGCCGCTTTCAGGAGCGGTGTAGAGAACCATTCGCCTCGCGCAGCCTCATCAGGGCGGGAGCACGATCAGCGTGACGCCGTCGTGGGCTACACGCAGGGCGTGACCCGCGACGTGCCACGGCGCCAGCACGATGCGTTCGCGACCTTCCGGGTAACGATGCGTCGCTGGCCGGTGCGTGTGGCCGTGGATCACTCGCTGCACGTTATGCGCCGACATCGCGCGCGACACGGCATCCTCGTTGACGTCCATGATCGCCATGGATGTGGTCGAGGTGTGCGCGGCGCTGGCAGTACGGGCTTGCGCGGCCAATGCGCGACGCGCGGCGAGGGGTTGCGCGAGCATCGCGGCTTGCCAGGCGGGATCGCGCGATTGCCTGCGGAACTGCTGGTACGCAACGTCATCGGTGCAGAGCGTGTCGCCATGCATGAGCAGGATCGGGCCGTCGGCGTGTTCGAGGACGAACGCCTCGGGTAGAAGCTCCATGCCGCAACGCTGCGCGTAGTCCTCGCCGAGGAGGAAATCGCGATTGCCGTGCTGGAAGTAGAGGCGAGTGCCCGTTGCGGACAACGCGTGAAGTTCGGCTGCGACTTCACCCGCGAGCGGCGCATCGTCGTCGTCACCGATCCATGCGTCGAACAGGTCGCCGAGGATGTAGAGGGCTTCGGTCTCGCGCGCCGGCCCACGCAGCAACGAGCAGAGCGCGCCGGTGATTTCCGGACGCGCTGGCTCGAGATGCAGATCCGAGATGAAGAGTACGGTCAGCGCGATTACTTCGTGCTGAGCTCGGCGCTGTTGATCACCACCGCGGACTTCGGCACGTCGCTCGGCAGCGGGCCGCCCGGGCCGGTTTCCACGGCGCGGATGCGATCAACCACGTCCATGCCTTTGACGACCTTGCCGAACACCGCGTAGCCCCAGGTCGCGCCGCTGTCCTTGCTGACGAAATCGGGCCGCGGCGTATCGACCACGTTGATGAAGAACTGCGCGGTCGCCGATTCCGGATCGCCGGTGCGGGCCATGGCTACCGAGCCGCGCACGTTGCTGAGTCCGTTGTCGGCCTCGTTGGCGATCGGCGCGCGCGTCGGCTTCTGGTTGAGGTCGCGCGTGAAGCCGCCGCCCTGCACCATGAAGTCCTTGATCACGCGATGGAACACGGTGCCGTCGTAGTGCTTGTCCTTGACGTACTGCAGGAAATTGGCCGTGGACTTGGGCGCCTTGTCACCGTCGAGTTCGAGGGTGATGTCGCCCATGTTGGTGTGCAGCACCACCTGTGGATGCGCGTTCGCGGAAGTGGCGGCGGATGGCTTGGCTGCAGGCTTGGCCGGCGCCTTGGCTGCCTGTACCGACACCGAAAAGGCGAAAGACGTTGCAACCAGCGCTACGACGAGCAATGAACGACGGAACATGCGAACTCCTGTGGACAGCGGGAATGGGGGTGTGAACGAAAGTGCGATCTGCGCGCAGGCGCGCATGATGCTACGAAAGCGGAAGCGACGTCAGTATCGACCGCCGCACCCACGGTTGGTTCAGTGGCTAATCACGCCACGCGGGAATTC
>JBKJSW010000367.1:0-3350 GCA_046595765.1 Ahniellaceae bacterium | reverse complement strand
GCGCACGGTCAGTGCCGATGGCCGTCTCAGCGTCGAGGAGGGCGAGCTGCTGCGCGTCATCTGTGCCTCACTTCACTGTCCGCTGCCACCGCTGCTCGCCGCCGCTTGAGAAGGAGGAGGCATCCAGCGTGCCTGCTGGGGGGAGCCCCCAAGCAGTGCGCAGTTGCGGCACGGAAGCCGCGCCTGCCCGCTGCGCACGATGTAGCAACTGGTTGAACAGGCGCGCTGGATGACCTCCATCCCTTGCTTGAATCCGTACTTGACCGCAACCATCGACCACTCACTTGCGATGACCATGACAACGACGCCCGGCGACGCACTTGCAGCAGCCCGCATTTACTTCGGCCAGGAGGGCTATGCCGTGCTGCGCCGCGTGCTGTCGCCAGCAGAGGCCGCGCTTTGTGCCGACTACGCGCTGCTGCAGTCGAACGATCCGGAGTACTTCAGCGAAGAGCCGTCGCTGACAGCGAAAGGCCGTTACGCCGATGCGATGACGGAAGCCTTGCTGGTTCGGCTACTGCCGCTGATGGAGCGCGTGCACGGAGCGCCCTTGCTGCCTTGTTATTCCTTTTTGCGCATCTACCGCCAGGGCGCCGAGTTGCCGGCGCATCTCGACCGCCCTTCGTGCGAGATCAGCACTTCAGTCACGCTGGGCTTCAGAAGCTCCGCGCAATGGCCGCTGTGGGTTGGCGCGCGTCAGGGAGCAGTCGCCCTGGAGCTCCAGCCCGGCGACATGCTCGCGTATCGCGGCGCCGATCTTCCGCACTGGCGCGATCGCTTCGAAGGCGAGCTTTGGGTGCAGGCGTTTCTGCACTACGTGAGCGCGGAGGGTGAATATGCGGATTGTCGTTTCGACGGTCGCGAGCACCTTGGACCGTTCGACCCCAGGCGCCAGCAGCGCCGACTCGGTGCCAGGGAACAGGGCAGGCAGGAGGGCTAGTGCTGCGACCCGGAGTCGTCAAACGCGCTGGTCGGCTCCCGCCATATCCAGGATGAGTTCGGCGGCGCGTTCGGCGATCATGATGGTGGGTCCGTTGGTGTTGCCGCCGATCAGGCGCGGCATGACCGAGGCGTCCACCACGCGCAGGCCTTCGATGCCGCGCACGCGGAGTTCCACATCGACCACCGCGCCCTCGTCGGTGCCCATGCGGCAGGTGCCGACAGGGTGGTAAATCGTTTCGGCCTTGCGCCGGATGTAGTCCGTCAACGCGGCGTCGTCGACCGCGTCACTGCCCGGCATGAGTTCGGCACCGCGTACGCCATCGAGCGCTGGTCGTCGGAGGATCGACCGCGACATGCGCAACGCCTCCAGCATCGTGCGCAAGTCGAGTCCTTCCGGATCGGTCAGGTACCGCGGCTGGATCTTCGGTTTGCGCGCCGGATCGGCACTGGCGATCGTGATGTGGCCGCGGCTCTCCGGATGCAGCGCGCACGCGTGCAGGGTGATGCCGCGACCTGGCAGCTGGTGGCGGCCATGGTCGTCGAGCAGGGCCGGCACGAAGTGGAACTGCAAGTCGCAGCGTTCGTCCCGCGCAAGCGTCGATCGCGCGAAGCCGCCGGCTTCGGCGACGTTGCTGGTGCCGATGCCGGACCGGAACAACAGGTATTCGAGCCCGACCAGGACGTCGCTGGTGCGATCGTAAGTCGCGCGCGAATCGCTCGCGTGCAGCAGACAGATGTCGAGATGGTCCTGCAGGTTGTGGCCGACTTCGGCTAGCGCACTGCGCACCGGGATTCCCAGCCCGCGCAGCGCATCCGCCGGCCCTATGCCCGACAGCAACAGCAGTTGCGGTGAATTGATCGCCCCACCGCAGAGCAGCACCTCGCGTTCCGCGCCAACCGTCACCACGTTCGACCCATGTCGATAGCGAACGCCGTGCGCGCGGCCGCGGTCGATCAGGACCGCCTCTGCCAGGGCGCCGGTGACCACGTGGAGGTTATCGCGGGCGCGCACCGGCGCGAGATACGCGGTTGCCGCCGAACAACGTGCGCCGTTGCGTTGCGTGACCTGGTAGAAACCGAAGCCCTGCTGCACATCGCCGTTGAAGTCGGCATTCGGCGCGCCGCCGTCCTGCAGCGCGGCAGCGACAAAGCTTTCGCTCAGTGGATTGCGATGCCTGAGGTCGGAAACCGACAGCGGCCCGGTCGCGCCATGCCATTCGCTGGCGCCGCGCGAATTGTCTTCGCTGCGCATGAAATGCCGCTGCACGTCGGACCAGCCCCAGCCGTCTGCGCCGAGTGCAGCCCACTCGTCGTAGTCACGGCGGTCGCCGCGGATGTAGCACATCGCGTTGATGGAACTCGAACCGCCGAGTACGCGTCCACGCGGCCACCACAGGCGCCGTCCGCCGAGTTGCTCCTGTGGCTCCGTCTCGTAGTTCCAGTTGACGTTTTTCTTGCCGACGAGCTTGGCGATGCCGGCCGGCATGTGGATGAAGGGATGCCAGTCGCGGCCGCCCGCCTCGAGCAGCAGCACCCGGATTGTAGGGTCGGCGGACAGGCGATTCGCCAGTACGCAACCGGCGGAGCCGGCGCCGACGATCACGTAGTCGTAGGAAGTTCGAAGGTCTGACACGTTCGGGCGATTCCTTCGGACAGGACGGGTCTGGCGCGACTGCGTCAAACACTGCGGGCGATGCGGCAGGCTAGGCAGCACCGGTAGAGCAAGTGCTCTGCGCCGGCGTCTTCGCGACACGCACCCTTGCGGCCACGGGTGCGTGGAAGCCGCGTCGCCACGCGCGCAGGCGTCGACGAACAGTAGCCATCACGACTTGGCAAGCTCGAGGCACTCGACTGGTAAGGTGCGCGCGACGCCGGCGCGGCGTCGTCGCGCGAGAGGGTCATTGTCCACCACGTTGACACCACGGATCCGGAATCGCCCCCCGTCATGAGCAGCCCCGGGCGCACGCCGGCGCTGGCTCGGCTGGTCGCGGCATTGCGGGCGTCGCCGCCGCTCTGGTGGTCGATGTTGTATTTCTTTTTCCTGCTCTCGGGCTACATGGTGCTGCGCCCGGTGCGCGACGCCATGGGCGCGTCGAGCGACGCCACCGCGGTCTTCCCGCAGTCGATGATCGACTGGGCGCTTGCGCACGGGTTCGCACTCGAGGACTTCACGCTGCAGGTCCTGTTCACCGCGACCTTCATCGCCATGGTGCTGCTGCAGCCGTTGTATGGAGCGCTGGTGTCGCGGTTTCCGCGCCGCGTGTTCCTGCCGGCGGTCTACCTGCTGTTCGTGGCCTGCCTCATCGGGTTTTACGCCGCCTTCCACGCCGGCAGCAGCGGTCGCGGCGCGTTGTTCTTCGTCTGGACCGCAGTATTCAACATGTTCGCCGTCAGCGTTTTCTGGAGCT
>JBKJSW010000319.1:0-3488 GCA_046595765.1 Ahniellaceae bacterium | reverse complement strand
AGCAGAAGCTTGGCTCGCTCTGGGACAAGACGCTGCGCGTGGCCGAGCTGGCCCGCACCGTCGCCGGCCGCATCGGCGTGGACGCCGCCCTGGCGACGCACGCGGCGAGCCTGTCGCGCTGCGATCTCGCGACACGCATGGTCGGCGAGTTCCCGGAGCTGCAGGGCGTCATGGGTAGTCACTACGCATCCGCGCAGGGCGAGCCCAGCGAGGTCGTGCAGGCGCTCGAGGACTTCTACGCGCCGCGCGCGAGCGGCGACGAGATTGCATTGACGCGTCTCGGGCAGGTGCTCGCGATCGCCGATCGCGTCGACACGCTGGCCGGGTTCTTCGCCATCGGCCAGAAGCCATCCGGCAGCAAGGATCCGTTCTCTCTGCGCCGCACCGCGCTCGGCCTCGCGCGCACTCTCATCGAGACCGCCGCACCGCTGCACCTGGATGGCCTGCTGCGCGAGGCGATCGAACAGATCCCCGGTGCGCAGATCGACGTGCTGGCGACCGCAGCGGCGTTGCGCGACTTCATCTTCGAGCGCATGCGCGGCTACTACTCCGAGCAGGGCATCGCCAACGATCGCTTCAACGCGGTGGCCGCGGTCAGTCCGGCGACGCTGGTCGATTTCGACCGCAGGCTGCGTGCGCTCGATGGGTTCGCGCGCATGCCGGAAGCCGCGAGCCTCGCCGGGGCCAACAAGCGCATCGGCAATCTGCTGCGCAAGGCCACGGAACCGGTCGGCGACCAGGTCGACCCGGTGCTGCTGGCCACTGGTGCGGAACTGACGCTGGCCACGGCCCTCGATGCCAGCATCGGCCAACTCGGCGCGCGACTGCAGGCGCACGACTACCTCGGTGCATTGCGCGCGCTCGCGCCGTTGCAGCAGCCGGTCGACGCCTATTTCGACGCGGTGATGGTGATGGTCGACGACCCTGCACTGCGCGCGAACCGCCTGGCCCTGCTCGCGCTGCTGCGACGCTCGTTCCTCGCGATCGCCGATATCTCCGAACTCGATCTGACCGCGTAGCTCGATCGCGCCCAGCGGCGCTATTACAAGCGTGAATCCAGTTCCTCCCGGGTCCCGGGCGGGGCCACGGCCAGGGTGCGCTCCAGCCAGGACAGCACCCACTCCTCCGCCCAGCTGTCCATGCGCCAGTTCGCGAGGTAGCCGCAATGCCCGCCGTGCTGGGTAATCTCGAGGCGCGCCTGCGGCGGCAACTCTAGCGTGTTGAAGTCGGCGACCGGAATCACGGGGTCGTCGGCAGCCGCGAGGATCGCAGTCGGGACCTCGATGCCGCGCATGCGGTCTCCGGCGATGCTGTAGGCGTGCAGGTATTCGTCCAGCGATTCGAAGTCCGTATGCCGTTCGATCAGCAATTCGGTCAGACGGCGCATCGGCGCGCGCATGTCGTCGCGGTCGAACCGATAGGTGTTCGGGTACAACGCCTGCTTGCGCGACAGCGACGCCCGCCAGCGCCGCATGAAGTAATAGTTGTAGATCGACGGAGCGTTCTCGATCGCCGCCAGCACCGACGGCGGGTGCACCGCCGGGCACACCGCGAAAACGCCGCTCAATTCGATGCCGGCCGTGGGGGCATGCATGGCGACGCGCAGCGCGAAGTTCCCGCCGAGCGAGAAGCCGCCCACCAGCAGGCGCGCCGGCGTGTAACGCCCCTGGATGTCGCGCACCGCGGCAACGACTTCGGCGATGCGCGCGGAGTGGAACATTTCCTCGTTGAGATGATGCGTCTCGCCGTGGTCGCGGAAGTTGAGCCGGAACACCGCGAAGCCCGCTTCGCGCAAGCGCGCGCCGAGGCTCAGCTGGTAGCTGGAATCGCTGCTGCCTTCCCAGCCGTGCAGCAGCACGATGAGGGCACGCTCGGCGCCAATCGCGGGCGCGTGGAAGCCCTGCAGGCGCACGCCCTCGCCGCCATCGACGATGACTTCGCGCGACGCTTCGGCCAGTGCCCGGTGGCGCGCGCGGATGCGCATGCGGCGCAGTCCGCTCGACCCGAGGATCGATTGCAGGTGCGGGTTGCGCAACCATCCGCGCGGCGCGAAGGGCGCAAGCGCCGCGGGCGTGGCGATGGCGTTCGCGATGGCGGGTCCGTGCATCACGCGACCGCCTCGTCGAGCGTGGTCGCTTCGCTCGCAGCGGGATCCGTCTCGCCGAGGCCGAGCGCGCCGACAATCGCCGCGCGCGAGGCGTTCGCCAACCAGCGCCGACCGCGCGCATGGTCGGTCAATGGCGGCAGGAAGATCACTTCGGCGGTGGACGGCGCCGCGCCCAGCACGCGGAAAAAACAGGGCAGGAACTTCTCACCCTTGCGGAAGCCGACGTCGAGCGCGAGCCTGCCCCCGCGCATGAAGCGCAGTGCCACCGGCTGCACCGGCGCGCCGGTGGCGACCGCCGGCTGCAGGATGCGCGCGTGGAATACGCGCACCTGGTCGGCGGGCCCCGCGCTGCCTTCCGGAAATACGCCGACGCCCGCGCCCGCGCGGAGCGCGGCGACCATCTGTTCCTGCACGCTGCCCAGCGATTCGGTGCTGCCGCGGCGATGGAACAGGGTGCCGGCACGCGCCGCCAGCATCCCGACCAGCGGCCATGACGCGATTTCGCTCTTGGCGACGAAGTGCAGCATGCGCTGGCTGTGCATGAGGGTGATTTCAATCCACGAGAAGTGGTTCGCGACCATGAGCACGGCGCCCTCCGCCGGCGCGCCGCGCGCGACCACGCGCATGCCGAACACGCGCAGGAGGTTTCGCTGCCAGACGCGGACCGCGCGCTCGCGCACGCTTTCACCGGCCCCGGTGCGCCACTCGGACCACGGCGGCAGCATCAGCAGCGTCGTCACCGGCAGCGCGACCAGCACCTGCAGCAGCAAGAGCGGCACGCGCCACAGGTACCGCAGTGGTCGCACAGGATCGGAAGTTTGGGCGAAGTTCTGTTGCACGGCGGCGTTGCGTCGAATCCGGTTCGGAAAATGCGGCTTTACCTTGCCACGGTGCGGGTGCGGACGTGCCAGGGTCAAGCCCCACTGTGGCGGCAATGGCCTAGAGCCTTGACTCCGCGCGGGGCGAAGGATTCGTTCAGCTGTCCCGCAATGCGACGACGGCCTCGACGAGATCGGAAGCATGCGTCTCCCACCAGGTCGGTTGCGCGGCCCACGGGAATGCGAGCGGGAACGCCGGATCGTTCCAGCGCGCCGCAATCCAGCCCGCGTGATGGATCTGGCGGAGCAGGCGTAGCGGTTCGATCAGTTCGAGCTCGCCGTAATCGAAGTCGCGGAACTGGCCGTAGCCTTCCAGCAGCGCCTCGCGCTGCACCTCGGCGCCGGTCATCAGCATCCAGAGATCCTGCACCGCGGGCCCGGTGCGAGCGTCGTCGAGGTCGACGAAATGCGGGCCCGAGTCGGTCCACAGCACGTTGCCCGGATGGCAGTCGCCGTGCAGGCGCAAGGTCGCGTCCGGTCGATAGCGCTCGCGCAGCACCTCG
>JBKJSW010000142.1:0-7322 GCA_046595765.1 Ahniellaceae bacterium | reverse complement strand
CCGTGCCATGCGCCCGTCTTCGTCGAGTATCTCGACGATTACCCCCGCGGGGGACTTGCCCGCGAGTTGGGCCAGGTCCACGGCAGCTTCGGTGTGGCCGGCGCGCGCCAGTACGCCGCCGGGCCGCGCCGCAAGTGGAAACACATGCCCGGGCTGGTGCAGGTCGGCGGGGCGCGAGTCAGGTGCGACCGCGGTACGGATGGTATGGGCGCGGTCGGCCGCCGAAATTCCGGTGCTCACGCCTTTCGCCGCTTCGATCGATACGGTGAATGCGGTGCCATGGCGACTGCGATTGCGGCGCGCCATGGGTGGCAGGCGGAGCTCGCGACAGCGTTCCGCGGTGAGCGCCAGGCAGATCAAGCCGCGCGCTGCGCGTGCCATGAAATTGATGTCCCCCGGCCGCACGCAGTCGGCCGCCATGACCAGGTCGCCCTCGTTCTCGCGGTCCTCGTCGTCGACCAGCACCACCATGCGCCCCGCGGCGAGGGCCGCGATCATGTCGCCGACGCTTGCAAACCCCATCAGCGCGGCAACCCCGTGGGCAGTGCGATCATTCGCGTGGCGCGCTCATGAGCCGCTCGACGTAGCGCGCAACGAGGTCGACTTCGAGGTTGACCGCCGTGCCGACCGGCATCTGCCCGAAGCCGGTCTGCGACAGCGTATGCGGCACGAGCATCACCTCGAACCAGTTGTCGCCGATCTCGTTGACCGTAAGGCTGACGCCATCGACCGCGATCGAACCTTTGGAAGCGATGAACCGGGCCAGCGGCCGCGGCATGCGCAATCGCCAGCGCTCGCCGCGCGCGTCGCCCGCCCGATCCAGCACGCTGCCCACGCCGTCGACGTGGCCGAGCAGCCAGTGTCCACCGAGGCGGTCGCTGGCGCGCAAGGCCCGTTCGAGATTGACCGCCGCGCCTTCGCGCAGATGTCCGAGCGTGCTCACGTCGATCGTCTCCCGCGACACGTCGGCGTCGAAATTCTGGCGGTCGAAGGCGACCACCGACAAGCACACGCCGTTGACCGCGATGCTTTCGCCCAACGTCACGTCCGCGAATGGAAGCGTTCCGACCGCGACGCGGAGCCGCAAGTCGCCGTCACGGCTCTCGCTCGCGGCCACGTACCCCACCCCCTGGATCAAGCCTGTGAACATCGATTCCTCATGGAGCCTTGCGCGATATCAATTTGAGCGGCCACACGACGCGTCGCGAGATGCTGGCGTCGCCCCATGCTGCCGCCAGCGCAGCCGTATGCAGCGCTACCGGGTGGATTCCTTCGGCGTGCGCCGCGCGTGCGGTCGCCGACAGGCTGGACAGATAACCGAGAAGCTGCGGCAGTGTCCAGTCGGCGGTCATTTCAAGCGCGCGGTCCGGCAATGGATCGAAGGGCCATTGATAGCCTGAATAACCATTGTCGACATCGGCGCGCTCGGGCGGCCAGTGCGCATCGATGCTTGCGCGGAAATCCCCGATGACGCGCTCGAGTCCCGGCGGGGCCAAGAAATCCTGATAACACCAGCATGCCAGCACGCCTCCGGGGACCAGCGCGCGCGTGCATTCCGCGAAAAACGCCCGTCGCGCGAACCAGTGCAGCGCCTGGCCTACCGCGATCAGCTCGACGCTTGCATCCGGCAAGGAGCAGGCTTCCGCAGGCTCAACGGCGAGCACGATGCGCCCGTTTTCGTTCGAGCGAGGCCACGACGGATGCGCCTCGATCTGCGCGCGGCTGGGATCGGTCGCGAACACTTGGCCGAATCGTGCTGCCAGATCAAGCGTCGCCTGACCGCTCCCGCAGCCCGCTTCCCACACCCGGATCGGCGCAGAAGGCACTTGCGCGGCGATGGCCTCGAACAGCGCGGCCGGGTAGTGCGGCCGCCACGCTGCGTATTGCGCAGCGAGCGCAGAAAAATGATCGGGAAATGGATGGTCGGCGACACTCATCGCACGGGTCGCAACAAGAGACGCCAGTCGTCCCCCACGCGCCGTTGATCGAACCATGAGAACCCATAGCGGTCCGACATCGCCGCCAGACCGAATCCCGCGAATAGCGGCAGTCCTTCGTCTCCCAGCACGCTCGGCGCCACATACAGCAACAGCTCATCCACGAGTCCCTGCGCCAGCAATGCACCCGCAAGCGTCGCGCCCGCTTCGGTCTGCACTTCGTTGACGCCCCGCTGTGCCAGCAGTCGCAGTGTTTGAGCGAGATCCAGTCGGCCTCCGGCGCTCGCCACCACCGCGCGATCGGGTCCGCGTTGATACGTCGCCACGCGCGCGTCATCGTCGTGCAGGAGCAAGGTTGGCGCCTCACTGTCGAAAACGTGCGAACGCTCCGGAATCGCGAGGCCGGGATCGAGCACCACGCGCAGCGGTGCCACGAACTCGGTGGCATCACCGAGACGCACGGTCAGATGGGGATTGTCCGCGAGCACCGTGCCGCTCGCGGTGAGCAGCGCGCCGCAGCGGGCGCGCCAGCGATGCGCGTCGGTGCGCGACGCCTCGGAGCTGATCCACCGCGAAGACCCGTCCGCGAGCGCGGTGCGGCCATCGAGGCTCATGGCAAGCTTGACGCGCACCCAGGGACGACCGCGTTCCACACGGCTCAGGAAGCCACGATTCTGTTCCTGCGCGGCCGCCGCCATCAGGCCGGTTTCGACCCCGATGCCGGCGCTGCGCAGGGCTTCGAAGCCACGCCCGGCAACTTCGGGAAACGGATCGCCAATGGCCGCGACTACGCGTGCCACTCCCGCGTTGACCAGGGCAGCGGCGCAGGGCGGTGTCCGGCCTTGGTGCGCGCACGGTTCGAGCGTGACATAAGCCGTCGCGCCCTGGGCGCGAGTTCCCGCGGCGGCGAGTGCGATGGCTTCGGCGTGCGCCGTGCCCGCGCGTACGTGCCATCCCTCACCGATGACGACGTCGCCCTGCGCCAGCACGCAGCCAACCATGGGGTTGGGCTTCGTGGTGAATGCACCGCGCTCCGCCAGCTCGAGCGCGCGCGCCATCAACAAATGATCTGTGGCCGAGAAGTCCATCACACAAAGCGTACGCCAATGAGGCGCGATTCAGTATCGCCCTGTTGCAATTGCTTCGCAGTCGCGGACATTCGCCCGCGCAGTGAGCAGCTTATGAACACGAATTTGCTGGCGGTCGGAATGGGCGCGTTATTGCTGGGTGGCGTTTCCGTCGCTGCCTATCAGAATGCCACTCGTGGCCCGGAATTCGTCCAGGTGGTGGCCGCCGCGCCCGTCACCGAGACCGAGACGATCCAGACGCCACGCGAGGTCTGCTCGGATCGCGTGGTGCAACGCCGGGCTCCGGAACGCGATGGTCTGGTCGGAGGCACCGTGGCGGGCGCCTTGATCGGAGGGCTGGTCGGCCATCAAATCGGCGGTGGCAGCGGGCGCGACGTGGCGACCGTCGGCGGCGCCCTGGTCGGAGGCTACGCGGGGCGCCAGGCCGATCGCCGGCACGTGGGTGGCCAGGTCACCTCGCACACCGTGCGCAACTGCCGCACCGTCACCGATACCAGCACGCGCGAACACGTGGTGGGCTACGACGTGACCTACAAGCTCGACGATCAGTTGCGTACGGTGCGCATGTCCGGAAAGCCTGGCCCGACCCTGCCAGTGATTGACGGAGTGGTGGTGACCGAGGTTCCGTTGACGTCGGTTCCGACGATCGCAACGACCACCCCTTCGCCAGCCAGCTAGCGCGCTCGTCACGGGTTCGCTGCTGGTCCTGCTCTCCGCCTGCGGTTGAGCAGGAGGCCCTAGCGCTTCGAGCGCCTGGGGATCACGAGTTCTTCGGCCAGTAGCGACAGCTGCATGTTGCCGAGCGCGGGCAAGTCGCGTTCCAGCCTTTCGATTTCCTCGCGAAACGCGTGCACGTCCTCGAAACGCCGGTACACCGATGCGAAGCGCACGTAGGCGACCTGGTCGAGCGCCTTGAGCTGCTGCATGACGAATTCGCCGACGCGCAGGCTCGGCAATTCGCGCTCGCCGGTAATACGCACCGCATGCAGCACGGCGCGTACCGCGGCGTCGAGTTGCTCGGCCGACACCGGACGCTTCTGCAGCGAGCGCTCGAAACTCGTACGCAGTTTGCGCTCGTCAAAAGGCTCGCGCCGGTCGTCGCTCTTGATCACCGCAGGCAAGCGGATTTCTGCGGTTTCGAACGTGTTGAAGCGTTCCGAGCACTGCGGGCATTCGCGGCGGCGCCGGATCGACGTGCCATCCTCGCTCACCCGGGAATCGATCACCCGGGTGTCATCGTGCTGGCAGAACGGACAGTGCATCCGGTGGGATTGCCGGCCGTCAGGCGTACACGGGAAATGCGCGGCATTGTGCCGTGACTTCGGCGCGCACGCGATCGAGCGTGGCAACATCGCCGGGCGCATCGACGACGTCGGCGAGCCAACCCGCCAGCGCGCGACACTCGTCCTCTCCGTAGCCGCGAGTGGTGACCGCGGGCGTGCCGATGCGCAGGCCGGAAGTCACGAACGGCGAGCGCGGATCGTTCGGCACCGCGTTCTTGTTGACTGTGATGTGCGCGAGACCCAGCGCTGCTTCCGCGTCCTTGCCGGTGACGTCGCGTCCGATCATGTCGATGAGCATGAGATGGTTGTCGGTGCCACCGGAGACGATGCGCAAACCACGTTCCATCAAAGTCGCGGCCATCACGCGCGCGTTGCGCACCACCTGTTCCTGGTACGTCTTGAAGGAAGGTTCGAGCGCTTCCTTGAAGGCGACCGCCTTGGCCGCGATCACGTGCATCAGCGGTCCGCCCTGCGTGCCGGGGAATACCATGGACTGGAGCTTCTTCTCGATATCGGCGTTGGCGCGGGCGAGGATCACGCCGCCGCGCGGACCACGCAGCGTCTTGTGCGTGGTGGACGTCACCACATCCGCGTGCGGCAAGGGACTCGGATACGCGCCTACCGCGACCAGGCCGGCGACGTGCGCCATGTCGACGAAGAAATACGCGTCGACCGACTTCGCGATCGCCGCCATGCGCGCCCAGTCGATCGCGCGCGAATAGGCACTGAAGCCGCCCACCAGCATTTTCGGCCGGTGTTCCCGCGCCAGGCGCTCAATCTCGTCGTAATCGATCAGCCCGGTCGCCACGTCGATTCCGTACTGCACGGCGTGGAAGATCTTGCCGGAGAAATTGACCTTGGCGCCGTGCGTCAGGTGGCCGCCGTGCGCCAGGCTCATGCCGAGGATGGTATCGCCCGGCTTGAGCAGGGCCAGGTACACGGCGGCGTTGGCCTGCGATCCCGAATGCGGCTGCACGTTGGCGTAGTCCGCCCCGAAGAGCTGCTTTACCCGGTCGATCGCGAGCTGTTCGGCGATGTCGACGAATTCGCAGCCGCCGTAGTAACGCTTGCCCGGATAGCCTTCCGCATACTTGTTGGTCAGCACGGTGCCCTGCGCCGCCAGCACCCGGGGGCTGGCGTAGTTTTCCGACGCGATCAGCTCGACATGGTCTTCCTGGCGATGCTGCTCGGCGATAATGGCGGCGTGCAGTTCGGGATCGAACGCGTCGAGCGTTGAAAATTGCTTGAACATTCAGGGTGGTCCATGACGAGGCGCGGAAAGGTTCGAGTCCGCCGCGGGCTGCGTGAACCCCGGAAGCGGCCCGCTATCTTAGCCCCTGCCCCGCGTGGAGCGCGTCACCGGTGAACCCTGGCAGGCACGCGCCCAACCCGGAGACGCTCGCATGGATGGCCACGGCCCACGCGGCTTTCGCAGCGTTCGACTTCGCGCAAGGCCACGCTGCACTCGGGCAGGTCCTGGCGCGTGATCCGGACTTCCTGCCGGCGCAATGGGCGCGTTTCCAGCTTCCGACTGCGTTGGTGCATCCCGACACGAAATCCATCGACGATTTCCGGGCGGGCTGGCGTGAGGGCGTCGCATCGTTTTCCGCGATCGACTGGAACGAGCCGCGCTGGCGCGACCAGATATGGGGTTGTGTCGGCCAGTGCACTGCGTTTTACCGGCACTACCTCGGAGACGATATCACCGAGGACCAGCGGCGTTACGGCGCGCTGGTCGCGCGGATGATGCGGGCGCTGGTTGGCGAACCGTTGCTGCCCTTGCCGCCCTTGCGCGAACGCAAGCGCATCGTCTACGCGAGCACGTATACCTACGAACATACCGTGACGCGCCTGTTCGGCCGGCTCCTCACGCATCTCGATCGCCGCGTTTTCGAGACACACCTCCTGCAACTGGATGCGGCCACCGACACGCACACCGACGCGCTCGTGGCGGGCGTGGCGCAGGTGCACAAGGGTCCGCGTGAAGCGCGCGCATGGTGCGAATTGATGGTCGCGCTGGCCCCCGACGCGATCGTGTACTCGGATATCGGCATGCATCCGCTCACCCAGGGCCTCGCGGCGCTCAGGCTCGCGCCGATCCAGGCAGTGTTGTGGGGGCACCCCGTCACTACGGGCCTGCCGCACATCGACTATTTCCTGTCGAGCACGTTGCTTGAGCCGGCCGATGCGGACCGCCAGTATTCGGAACGGCTGGTGCGCTTGCCGGCGCTGGGCGCCGCTCTCATCGCGCCCACGGTATCGCCGCGCGCGCCGCGTTCCTGGCCCGCACCCGGCCGCGAATTTGTCGAATTGTTGTGCGCGCAGAGCGCGTTCAAGCTGCTTCCCGTGCAGATCGACGCGTTCGTCGACATCCTCGCCGCCGCACCGAACGCCCGCCTGCACCTGGTGCCGCATGCCAACGAACGGGTGCGTTCGAGCATCCGGGAGCTGCTCCACCGCCGCCTCGAGGCGGCCGGCGCCGATCCGGCCTCGCAACTGGTGCTGCATCCGATGTTGCCGCTCGCCGAATTCCGCGGCCTCGCCGCGCAATGCGATCTCGGACTCGATACCTGCGGCTGGTCGGGTGGCATGAGCGCGCTGGACCACCTCGGAGAGGGGTTGCCGCTACTGACCGTTCCGGGAGCGAGCATGCGCAGCCGGCAAACTGCGGCGCTGCTGGAGATGCTCGAGGTACCGGAGCTCATCGCGCGGGATCTGGCGGACTACTGCGGGCGGGCGCGGTCGCTCATCGCGGAACCATCGGCCCGCGCAACCCTGCGTGATCGCATCGTCGCCAACC
Source organism: Ahniellaceae bacterium (assembly GCA_046595765.1). Lineage (GTDB taxonomy): Bacteria > Pseudomonadota > Gammaproteobacteria > Xanthomonadales > Ahniellaceae > JBBQNY01. The sequence continues at coordinate 214 of JBKJSW010000142.1, read as the reverse complement.
GCGAACGGCTCTACAATACCGGCCCCGTCCACCGGGCCTTTGGCGACTTCCTCGCACACGCTCCTTCAGCGCGCGCGGCTGTGAGCGCGCCCGCCTGGTGAGTTCGCAAAGTCAGTCCGTCCCACCCGCATCCGGAAGCGAATAACCCATGCAGTACATCTACACCATGATCGGCGTCAGCAAGATCGTGCCGCCGAAGCGCGAGATCATCAAG
>JBKJSW010000119.1:0-2967 GCA_046595765.1 Ahniellaceae bacterium | reverse complement strand
GAGCAGCGACGCATCAACCTGCAACAGACAACCTCCAGAGGGCTTGTCCCCCGTAGCTTCAGCGAAGGGGGAAAAGGAAAAGGGAGACGAAAGTTTACCAGTAAAATGGTGAGATGATCTTCCTGCGCTACCTCTACATACTGGCCCTCGTCTTGTGGCTGGGCGGAACGGTGGTGGCGGGGGCCGTCGTCGCCCCATCTATTTTCGGCGTCCTGCAAGCGTGGAACCCGGTCGAGGGCCGCGTCCTGGGCGGCCAGGTGTTTGGCGAGGTGCTGCAGCGGCTCTACTGGCTCGGCTACGCCATGGCAGGGGTGATGTTCGTGGCGCTGACCCTGCATCGGCTGCTTGGAGCGCGGCCGATCAAGTACGGCGTGCGGGCGATCATCCTTGCGCTGATGGTGGGCTGCACCCTGGCTGCCGATTACCACGTCGGCCCACAGGTGGCGGCGATTCAGGCGCGGGTGTCGGGGCCGGTGTCGAGTTTGCCGGCCGGCGACCCGACCAGGGTCGAGTTCGACCGCCTCCACGGCCTCGCAAACATACTTCTGAGCCTCACCGTCGTTGGTGGGCTTGCACTCCTTTTCTGGGAGGCAAGGGAGTAGCCGAACAGCGAACAGCGAACAGCGAATGACAAAAACAATTACACTCATCCCCGGCGACGGCATCGGTCCCGAAGTCACCCGCGCCGTCGTCCGCGTTCTGGCGGCGGCGGGCTTTTCTCCAGAGTGGGAAACGTTTTCCGCCGGCGCCGAGGCGGTGGCCGAGCACGGCACGACCCTGCCGCCGGCGCTGCTCGAGTCGATCACGCGCAACAAGATCGCGTTGAAGGGCCCGATTTCGACGCCGGTCGGCAAGGGCTTCACCAGTGTCAATGTTGGATTGCGCAAGGCGCTCGATCTCTACGCCAACCTGAGGCCGGTGTGGAACCTGCCATCGGTTCCCTCGCGCTACCAGGGCGTGGACCTGGTGATCGTGCGCGAGAACACCGAAGACCTGTATGCCGGTCTCGAGCACACGGTGGTTCCTGGCGTGGTCGAGAGCATCAAGATCATCACGGAAGTGGCGTCGACGCGCATCGCGGAGTTCGCCTTCGACCAGGCCCGGCGGCGGGGCCGCAAGCGGGTGACCGCGATCCACAAGGCCAACATCATGAAACTGAGCGATGGCCTGTTCCTTGACTGCGCCCGCAAGGTCGCCGTGCGCTACCCCGACATCGAGTTCGACGACCGCATCGTTGACGCCGCGTGCATGCACCTCGTGATGCATCCCGAACGGCTTGACGTGCTGCTGCTGCCCAACCTGTACGGCGACATCGTGTCGGATCTCTGCGCGGGGCTGGTCGGTGGGCTGGGCGTCGTGCCGGCAGCCAACCTGGGCCTCAATGGCGTCGGTGTCTTCGAGGCGGTACACGGCAGCGCGCCCGATATCGCCGGCAAGGACATCGCCAACCCGACCGCCTTGCTGCTGTCGGCGGTGCTGATGCTGGAGCACCTGCACGAAGACGCCAAGGCAGGCGCGATCATGGCGGCACTGAAGAAAGTGCTCGCCAGCGGTCACGTGACGCCTGATTTGGGCGGCAGCGCGACCACGACGTCTTTTGCCGAGGCCATCGCGCAAGCGTTATCATCGAAGTAACTGATCCGTGGCTACCGACACCATCGCCCAGGCTGTGCTCGCCCGTGAAGATGTCGCGCGATTCCTGGCAGGCACTCACGGCCTGACGAGCGACGACGCGCGCACGCGCGTCATGGGTTACCTGGAAGAGCTGCAGACCACGCAGCGCTACGAGTTCTACCGGGCGCTCGAGTACCCGCTCTACCCAATCCTGCGCAAGATCGACCGCGTCATCGAACAGCAGCAGCTGGCCATTGACGCGGCTGCCCAGGGCCGCGTGGCGTACGTGTCGAACCACCGCAGCCATATCGACTACCTCGTCGAACCGCTGGCCCTGGACGATGCCGGCATCCGGCCGCCGATCATCGCGGCGGGCATTAACCTGTTTGGCGGCCCGCTCGGGTTGATCCACAAGCACGTCACCGGCGCGATGCCAATCCGGCGCAACACCAAGGACCCGGCGTATCTGATCACCCTCAAGGCCTACGTCGGCGAACTGCTGCACAAGCACGACCTGTTCTTCTATCCCGAAGGTGGCCGCAGCTACAGCGGCGAACTCAAGCCGATGAAGACGGGGCTGTTCGGTGCCTGCATCGACGCCGGCGTGCCGGGCATGCAACTGGTGCCCGTGGCGGTGGCATACGACCTCGTGCTCGAGGACCACGTCATTGCGAAGCAGCGCGTCAAGCGACGGCAGAAGGCGTTCAGCCGCGAAGTGGCGGAGTTGGTCCGCTATGCCGTCGGGTATCGCAGCCGCTCGTTCGTGACGTTCGGCAAGCCGATATCGATCGACGGGGTCGACGGCGAATCGCGCAAGGCGGTGATGGACATTACCCGCCACGTGCGCTCGGAAGTCGGCCTGCTCTATAAGGTACTGCCGACGGCGGTGCTGGCGTCGGCGTTGACATCGTCGATGTCGCGCGACGATCTCGCCAACCGGATTTCAGCGATCCTCGATACGCTGCGCGCGGCAGGCGCCAACCTCAGTGTGCAATCGGCCGACGAGGTGCTCGCGCTGGCGTCGGAGCCGATGGCCACCAGGAACATCATCGTGATTGAAAACGGCCGCTACCGGGTTCGCGAGCGGAACGTCCTCCGTTACTACGCGCGGTCGATCGCGCATCTGCTGACGCCGCCCGGCGCGACACACTAAGGCTCGTACCACTGATGCTCGACGTCACATCGAAGGCCCTGTTCCACGGCCTCGCCCAGGTTTCCACGCTGCAACGCTTCGCCTCCAAGTACGGCATGCGCCGCGGCGGCTTTGCCCGGCGCTTCATTGCCGGTGAGACCATCGAAGAAGCCATCGCCGCGGTCGCCGACTTGCCTGGCAAGGGCTTGAAGCTGACCCTC
>JBKJSW010000052.1:0-7549 GCA_046595765.1 Ahniellaceae bacterium | reverse complement strand
CGACCAGGTTGAACGGCTCCGAGTCGGGCGTGTAAGGCACCGGCAGGCCGCCGCCGATATCGAGCACGGCGACGGTACCGATGCCATCCGCAAGACCCGCCAGTTCGGCGTAAACCGCGCGCCAGTGCTGCGGCAGGTCGACGCCGCTGCCGAGGTGCGCATGCAAACCCCCGATCCGGATGTCCAGCGCGCGCGCATCGGCGACAAAGCCGTCGAGCGCCGACAACGGCAAGCCGAATTTGGCAGCCACCCCGCCCGTCTTCACCTTCGCGTGGTGTCCTTCGCCGCGACCGAGGTCGAGGCGCAACCACAACGTGCGCCCGCGAAACGTGTCGGGCCAATGCTGCAGGGCTTCGCGATTGTCGAGCGTCACGGTCACGCCGCGCGCCAGCGCATCGGCGTACTCCGCGTGCGGCGCGAAGCTCGGCGTGAACAGCACGCGCGACGGCGCCAGAGCGGGCAGCACCGAAAAGAGGTGATCGAGTTCCCCACGCGCCACGCATTCGAATCCGAAGCCCTCGGCCTCGAGCGTGCGCAGGATGTCCGCGTCGGGGTTGGCCTTGAGCGCGTAGAAACGCCGGTCGATCGCCGCGATCGCGCCCAGCGCCCGTGCCCGGGCCCGGACCGTCGGCAGGTGGTACACATAGAGTGGCGTAACCGCTGCGGATCCCGTGTCGGACGTGGGTGCGGCGCCGGCCAGCGCGAGCAGCCGCGCGCGCTCCTGCGGCCACCACGGCTGCGCGCGCGCACGCCGCGTGCCGACGAGCTCCCGCCAGCTAGGCCCGAACACCGAACTGTCATGGACCGGCATTGCACCGCTGCGCACCAGTTCCGCGTGCAGATCCGGCAGGAGGCCCGCGGCGTCGACGGCGTCGATGACGAACGTCAGGTTGAGGTCGTTGGAAGATTGCGAGATCAGATGCACGCGCTCGCGTCCGAACGTGGCCCAGATGCCGGACAACTTGTGCAGCAGCGAACGCATGCCGCGGCCCACCAGCGTGATCGCTGTTGCAGGCGCGATCACCTTGATCCTGCACACCTCCGCGAGGTCGCTCGCGAGTGCTTCCAGCACGTTGCTGTTGACCAGGTTCTCGTGCGGGTCGAGCGACACCGTCACGTTGGTCTCGGAGGAACCGATCAGGTCGATCGACAGCCCGTGCCGCTTGAAACGCTCGAAGATGTCGGCGAGGAATCCGACCTGCTGCCACATGCCGATCGTCTCCATCGACACCAGTACGATCCCTTCGCGCCGCGAGATGGCCTTGACGCCGGGCAGAGTGACCGCAGCGCCGTCGATGACGGTGCCGGGCAGGTGCGGCCGCGCCGTATCGAGGATCGCGATGGGCACCCCGGCGTCGCGGCACGGCCCGATGGCGCGTGGGTGCAGCACCTTGGCGCCGGTGGTCGCAATCTCCTGCGCTTCGGCGTAATCGAGCCGATTGAGCAGGCGGGCGTCGGGCACTTCGGATGGGTTGGCGCTGAACATGCCCGGCACGTCGGTCCAGATTTCCACGCGCCGCGCGCCCAGCAACGCGCCGAAGCAGGCCGCCGACGTGTCGGATCCGCCACGTCCCAGCAGCGCGCTGCCGCCGTCGGCGTGGCGCGCGATGAAGCCCTGGGTGATCAGCGAGCGCGCGGATTGCGCATCGAAGCGCGCGCGCCAGTCGCCATCGGGTTCGGCGCGGCAGGCAGCTGAAAGACGATCGCTCCAGGCGTTCTGATTGGGTTGTGCGCGCGCTTCGAGCCACTGCCGCGCGTCGCACCAGTCGATGTCGAGCGCTTGCGCGCGCAGGAAGCCTGCACCGAGCAGGGAAGACAGCAGTTCGCCTTGCGCCAGCCATTCCGCCTGCCACGCGAGCGTGCGCGCGATACCGGGTCCTGTGGTCGCGACGAGGAAATCAAGGCGCTCTCCGAGCAGCCCTTCGCCGTCGAGCCCTAGCGCCGAAGCCAATGCCAGATGCTGATCGCGCAACTGGCGGATTGCATCACGCGCGTCGTCAGTGCCGTTTGCCACGCCTTGCAGGAGATTGGTCACGCCGCCCAGTGCGGAAACCACCACCAGCACGCGGGTGCGATCACGTTCGAGGCGTGACCGCACCAGGTCGGCGATCGTCTGCCAGCGTTCGCGGCTCGAGACCGAGGTGCCGCCGAACTTGAGCACCACCCAGGGTGATTCGGCGCGAGTGTGTTCCATCGAAGCAGCGGACATCGTCGAGGCGCTGGCCTGCTCTCGCAGTCGTGGGCGCGGGGAGCGCAACCTTGCCACAAACGTCGCCCAGACGCGTCGGCGGCGGGCCGTCGCCCCGGATTCGCCACGAACTTTCCAATTCCAAGACCACCTGCAGCCGGCAGCGGATCGACACCGGCCGTGCCGCAGGCCGTCGGCACCGAGACCGATTTTGCCGAATCACCAGGCCGCGATCCGGGCGGGTAAGCTTGCGCTCTCGCGACCGGAGAGTGCTGCATGCACATGGTGCCGTTCAAGCAGGTTGACGTGTTCACGCGCGTGCCGTTGCGGGGCAACCCCGTGGCGGTGGTGTTCGGCGCCGACGGGCTCGACAGCCACACCATGCAGTTGCTGGCGTCGTGGACCAACCTCTCCGAGACGGTGTTCGTGCTGCCGCCGACGCTGCCTGGCGCGGACTACCGCCTGCGCATCTTTACCCCGCGCCAGGAATTGCCTTTCGCGGGCCATCCCAGCATCGGCGCCGCGCATGCGATCGTGGAAGCGCGCTGGGCCACCCCGCGCGCGGGCGAGCTCACGCAGGAATGCGAGGCCGGCTTGTTGCGGATCCGCATTCGCGGAGATGCGGATGGCGACAAGATTTTCGTGCGGGTGCCGCGGGCGCAGGTGGAAGCGCTCGGCACCGTGAGCGAACAGCGCCTGGCCGAGGCGCTCGGGCGCCAGAGCAAGTCGGCGGACTTCGCCTGCAGCCTGGTCAACGTCGGCCCGCAATGGCTGGTCGCCGATCTCGACCTGGAAGCGCCGGTGCGCTCGTTGCGGCCCCACTACGGGTTGCTGGCGGCACTTTGCGACGAGGTGGGCGCGGTGGGCCTCAACGTGTTCGGGCGCAACGAGCAGGGCGACGGGCTCGTGGTGAGATCGTTCGCGCCCAGCGACGGCATTCTCGAAGATCCGGTGTGCGGCAGCGGCAATGCAGCCATCGCCGCGCATCTGTTCGAGCATCATGGCCTCGACCGGATCGGACATTCCTACCGGGTGTCGCAAGGCCGCGAAGTCGGACGCGACGGCACTGTGCTCGTGGAAGTCGATGCCGAAGGCGGCATCGAAATCGGAGGCTGCGCCATCACCTGCGTCGACGGCACGCTGCATCTTTGACCGGCCAATGCAAAAAAACGGGGGCCCTGAGGCCCCCGCTTGCAGCATCCGATTACCGGCGAACCGGCATCCGGAGGTGAACTGCGATCAGCTGTCGATGCGGACGCGAATCTGGCGGCCCGGCCGATAGTTGGTCTGCGTCTGGTACAGGCGGTTGTTGTACTCGTAGGTCACATCGTACGCGACGACGCGCTGGTCGCCACGACCGCGGGTTACCGTACGGCACTGTTCGACCACGTGCGGCGACCACCGGCCGGAGTACTGGCGGCCGTTGTAATTGCGGCCGTCGTAATTGCCGTTGCCGTAGTAGCGCGTGTCACCGTAATAACGGTCGCTATAGTCGTTGCCTCCCCGGTAATCGTTGCCATCGCGGCCATCACGGCGTTGCTGGTCACGTGCGACCGAGGCTCCGAGGGCGGCGCCGGCGATAGTGGCAACGGTCTGGCCGCGGCCGTCGCCAACCTGGTTGCCCAGCAAACCGCCGATCACGGCGCCGAGGATGGCGGGCGTGTTCGAACGGCTGTCGTAGCGATAGCGGCCATCGTAGTAATAGCCATCGCCCCAGCCGCCATTGTTGTAGGACTGGCCACGCGATACACGACAGACCTGGCGGGTCACCGGGCGGCGCGAATCAACCACGATCGGGTTGACGGCCACCACGCGCGCATACGCATCGTCCTCGTAGTCCCAATGATCGTAACGATCATCGTCATTGGTGTAACGATTGGTGTCGTAGCGCTGGTAATACTGGTCGTTGTAGCGATCGTAGTAACCGTATTGGTCGTCGGCGAATGCACCACCGGTGGCGGCGATGCCCGCGGCAATCAGCGTGCTCTTGATCCAACGGTTCATGATGTTTGTCTCCTGACCCGGCACAACGATTGGCCGTTTCGGTCGAGACGCACGATGAAGCCTGGGCTTTGAATTCGATCTGAATCGCCCTCCGTTCGAGATTGAACGTTGCCGTCCGTTCAACTTTCGCCGAATGGCGGCTATTCCTGCGGGATGTCCAATGTCGCTGTGAGGCTGATGGGGACTGCGCTCAGCGCTTTTGAGACAGGGCAGTTGGTCTTCGCGTCGGTGGCGATGGCTTCGAACCTGCCTGCGTCGAGTCCAGGCACCACCGCAGTGACGCTGAGCCGGATCTGCGAGAGATTTGGACCTCCCTCGAGCGACAGATCGACCTCGGCGCGCGTGTCCAGCGATGTCGGCGGATGTCCCGCCTCGGTCAACCGGGCAGCCAGCGCCATGGTGAAACAACCCGCGTGCGCCGCCGCGATCAGTTCTTCCGGATTGGTGCCTTTCACGTCGCCGATGCGGGTGTTGAATCCGTAGGGAGTGTCTGCCAGAACGCCGCTCCGGGGCGTAGAGAGCTTGCCCTGCCCGGTCTTGAAGTCGCCGGTCCAATGCGCCGTTGCGTGTCTCGAAATAGCCATGCTCCTGCTCCGACTGGGTTGGGCGCTCAGGGTAGCCTTTCGACTGTCAACACGGCATCGCGACGGCGCACTTGACCGCGACGCCTGCGACTCACGATGCTTGCCGCACGCCGGTTCGCCGGCGCCCGTTCCGCCATGACCGAGGTGTGGTCGCGCTTCCGCGCCGCCGGCCATGACGGCTCATCGTTGCGCGAGGCCGAGCGATACGGCCGCAGCCGGGAGACGTGGCCAATGTCCTACACCACCGAACAGATTCGCAACGTGGCCCTCGCAGGCCATCCCGGCGCCGGCAAAACCACCTTGTTCGAAGCCCTGCTGCATGCCGGCGGCACGATCCAGACGGCAGGCACCGTGGAACGCGGCTCCACCGTTTCTGATTTCGATCCGATCGAACGGTCGCGTGGCCACTCGCTCGATTCGGCGATCGCCTCGATCGACCATGCCGGCATCCACGTCAACCTGATCGACACCGCAGGCTATCCCGACTTCCGCGGCCCGACGCTCGCGGCTCTCGCCGCTGTCGAGACCGTCGTCATCGTCGTCGACGCCGATGCCGGCATCGGACACGGCACACGCCGCATGATGGAACACGCGCGCGCGCGCAAGTTGTGTTGCGTGCTGGTCGTCAACAAGATCGACCACGACGCCGCGCAGAGCGCACGCCTGCTGGACCAGCTGCGCGAAGCGTTTGGCAACGAGGTGCTGCCCCTCAATCTTCCCGCGGACGGTGGCCGCAAAGTGATCGACTGTTTTGGCCAGTCCGGCGGCGAATCGGACCTCGGCGCCGTCGGCGAGTGGCACCAGAAGATCATCGACCAGGTCGTCGAGGTCAACGAGACCGTTATGGACCACTACCTCGACGTGGGCGAGGAAGGCCTGTCGTTCCAGGAACTGCACGACGCGTTCGAACAGTGCCTGCGCGAAGGTCACCTGGTGCCGGTGTGCTTCGTGTCGGCGCGCAGCGGCGCGGGTGTGAGGGAGCTGCTCGACGTCGCGGAAAAATTGTTCCCGCATCCGGGCGAGGCCAACCCGCCACTGTTCGTGAAGGGTCGCGGCGCCGAAGCCGTGCCCATCACCGCGAGCATCGATCCGAAGGCGCACGTCATTGCCGACGTGTTCAAGATCGTCAACGATCCATTCGTCGGCAAGCTCGGGATTTTCCGCGTGTACCAGGGCACGGTGCGCAAGGACAGCCAGCTGTTCGTCGACGACGGCAAGAAACCGTTCAAGGTCGCGCACCTGTTCAAGCTCAAGGGCAAGGACCACGTCGAGATCCCGCACGCCATCCCCGGCGACATCGCCGCCGTTTCCAAGATCGACGAACTGCATTTCGATGCCGTGCTGCACGACTCGCATGACGAGGACCAGATCCACCTGGCGCCACTCGATTTCCCGAAGCCGATGTTCGGACTCGCCATCGAGGCGGCGAGCAAGGGCCAGGAACAGAAGCTCGCCAATGCACTGTCGAAACTCGCGGAGGAAGATCCCACCTTCCAGATCGAGCACCATCACGAGCTCAACGAGACCGTCATCCGCGGACTCTCCGACCTGCATCTGCGCATCATGCTCGATCGGCTGCGCGACAAGTACGGCGTCGAGGTCAAGACCCGTCCGCCCCGCATCGCCTATCGCGAGACCATCGGCGGCAAGGCCGAAGGCCACCACAGACACAAGAAGCAGACCGGCGGCGCCGGTCAGTTCGGGGAAGTGTTCCTGCGCATCGAGCCGCTGCCGCGTGGCGTCGGTTTCGAGTTCGTCGACGAGATCAAGGGTGGCACCATCCCCGGGCAGTTCCTCCCGGCCATCGAGAAGGGCGTGCGCCAGGTGCTGGCCGGCGGCGCGCTCGCGGGCTATCCGCTGCAGGACGTGCGCGTCATCGTGTATGACGGCAAGTACCACACGGTTGACTCGAAGGAAGTGGCGTTCGTCTCCGCCGGCAAGAAGGCCTTTCTCGATGCGATTGCCAAGGCTCGTCCGCAGGTGCTCGAGCCGATCGTCGATCTGGAGGTGACCGCTCCGGAAAGCTACATGGGCGACATCACCAGTGGCTTGTCGTCGAAGCGCGCGCGCATCAACGGCACCGACAGCGTGCGCGGTGGCGAGATCGTCGTGAAGGCGCAGGTGCCGCTGTCGGAACTTGAAGGCTACGCGGCCGAACTGAAGGGGTCGACCGCGGGGCGCGGCAGCTACGCACTGGATTTCAGCCACTACGAGCCTGTGCCCGCCCAGATGCAGCAGAAGCTGGTCGACGCCTTCAAGCCGCATCACGAAGAGGATTGATGAAACATTTCGCGACGATGGCGTTCGCGGCGTTCGTCGGCGTGCTGGCGGCGCTACTGCTGTACTACCTGTTCGTCACCAAACCTGGCATTCGGGACGAGTTCGCGCGCGTCGATCGTGTGCGCGAGGAAGCCAAACAGGTCGGCGTCGAACTCGAGAAGGCCGCAGACGCCAGCGTGGCGCACGTCCGCGCGGGGCTGGACTCGGAAGCCCGGGACATGCGACGCCGCGCCCTGTTTGCGACCGCACTCGCCGCGGGCCAGGGTGCCCGCGTCGCGGTGACCGAAGGTTACATGTCGATGGGCCGATGGCCGGAGAACGCCGCCGAGATCGGGTGGAGCGACCCCGCGGCGTATGCCAACGACGGTGCGCGTGGCGTGTCGATCGAACCCGGTGGCGTGGTGCGTATCGACCTGGCCGACGCGGTCGCGCCGGGCGCGATGATTCGCCTCACACCTTCAGTCGTCACGGATGGCGGCATGGTGAACTGGCG
>JBKJSW010000382.1:0-4135 GCA_046595765.1 Ahniellaceae bacterium | reverse complement strand
TCGTTCAAGGGCAAGGCGACGGAAGTGCCCGAGATCGCACGCGCGCTCAAGGTGCGCATGGTGCTCGAGGGCAGCGTGCGCAAGCAGGGCGACCAGGTGCGCATCACCGCGCAGCTGATCGACGCCGACACGGGCTTCCATCTCTGGTCGGAGACCTACGACCGCAAGCTTGAAGACATCTTCGCGATCCAGGACGAGATCGCGAACGCGATCGGCGACGCGCTAAAAGTCAAGATCGGCAGTAACTCGACTTCGACGCGCGATACCCACGAATCGCGCAACGTCGCCGCATACGATCTTTACCTACGCGGCATGGCACTCTGGCACACGCGTCGCGAGCAGGCATTGTGGGATGCCATCGAAGTGTTCGAGCAGGCCGTGGCGATCGATCCCGGGTTCGCGCAGGCCTACGCGGGCCTCGCGCTTGTGTACGCCATCATCGGCGATTACAGCAATCGGTTGCCGTACGCGGAAGGGCTGGCACGCGCGAGGGATTTCGCCGAGCGCGCACTGGCGCTCGATCCAACGCTGCCCGAGGCGTATGCGGCGTTGTCGAACGGCGCGGTCAAGGAACTTCGCCGATCGACGGCCGATGCACTGCTGAGTCGCGCCATCGCTTTGCGCCCCTCGTTCGCCACCGCCCACCAGTGGCGCGGCAACCTGCTGATGACCAGCGGTGACCTCGAGGGTGGACTGGCTTCCGCCGAGCAGGCTTCGGCGTTCGACCCGCGCTCGCTGGTGGTGTCAGAGAACCATGCCATCGTGCTGCGTACGCTGGGGCGCAACGCCGATGCCAGGGCACGGTGCCTGCGCACGCTGGCGTTCGCGCCGACGTACGGGGGTTGTCTCGAGGATGTTGCCATGGTCGAACTCGAGCTCGGCAACCTGGCTGCAGCGCGGACAGCGCTCGAAGCCGTCGCGGCCACCGACAATCCCAGTGCCCGCGAACAGGGCCGTGAGTTGACCGACGCCCTTGGCGGGCGAGGCGATCGACATGCACTGGCCGTCCGCTACGCGGCACTGCCCCACACCAGCCGGTTCGAGCCGTCGAGCGGCAATGCGCTCGAGGGCTACGATTTGCCTTCCGTGTTGATGTTGCTCGGCGAGCCGGGTCTCGCGCTCGACTACGTCGAAAAACTCTCGTCGCAGCTGGGCGGCACGGCCGATTGGGCGGTGATGATGCCGGCGATGGACCCGATCCGCTGCGAGCCGCGCTTCGTCGCCGTGGTGAAGAAACTCAAGACCACCGACCCGCATTACGCCCGCGTCTGCGAGGGCAAGCACTGACATGACACTCTTCGCCGGACTCAGCTGCTGCAACGTGATCCGCATCGCGGGGCCGTGCTGATGCAGTCACGGCTATCATTTTGCAGTCATTGGTTGTTGAGGAATTCCGCATGGCGGTCTTGACGATCCGGCCGACGGTGAATATGGCCGAGGTTGCCTCACGCTGCGCACGCGACGGACACGACCCGCGTGAGCTCTGCCAGCGCATCACGGATTCGTCGATCGAGTTTGTGCCGTTCCACACCGGTGACGCCGCCAAAGCGGCGGCGCTGGTGCCCATCACGCAGAAATACGGCTTGTCGCTCCGCGATCGCGCGTGTCTTGCATTGGCCATGACCCGACAAATACCCGCGTTGACGGCCGATCGTGCCTCGGTGTCGCTCAGCTTGCCGGTGGCGGTGCAGTTCATTCGGCCAACGGGAAGATCATGAATTTCATCGCCGAACTCAAGCGCCGCAACGTGATCCGCATGGCGGGGCTGTACCTCGTCGGCGCGTGGTTGATCACGCAGGTGGCCGGCACGGTGCTGCCGATGTTCGATGCGCCGGCGTGGCTGCCGAAGAGCGTGGTGGTGCTGCTGGCGATTGGGTTCATCCCGGCGCTGATGTTCTCGTGGGTGTTCGAGATGACGCCCGATGGATTGAAGCGCGATGCGGATATCGCGCCGGAAAGATCCATAGCGCCGCAGACCGCCCGCCGCATGGACCGCATGATCATCGCAGTACTCGTGCTCGCCCTGGGCTTCTTTGCGTTCGACCGCCTGGTGCTGGACCCGCAGCGCGATGCCGCGCTGGTGGCCACGACCATCGATAACGTGCAGGCCAACGCGAGCTCCAAGGCAATCGCAGCGGCAGCGCCGGCGGTCGACCGCAACTCGATCGCGGTGTTGCCCTTCCTCAACATGTCGGGCGACGTCGACAACGCCTATTTCTCCGATGGCATTTCGGAGGAGCTGTTGAACGTGCTGGCCAAGGTCGAGGGCCTGGGGGTCGCGTCGCGTACTTCGTCTTTCGCCTACAAAGGATCGAAGCTGGGCAGTGCGGCGATCGCGGGCGAGTTGAAAGTCGCGCACATCCTCGAAGGCAGCGTACGCAAGTCGGGCAACCAGGTGCGCATCACTGCGCAATTGATCGATGCGGCGAATGATCGGCACCTGTGGTCGGAAACCTTCGACCGCGAGCTGACGGATATTTTTGCGATCCAGGAAGAGATCGCCACGGCTATCGTCACTGCATTGCGGGTCCGGCTCGACGGCACCGACACGCCAACGAACGTGTCGGTGCGCGCCGACACCGCGAACATGCAGGCCTACGACTTGTACTTGAAGGCGCGCGAGTTGTTCATCGCACGCAAGGACCTGCCGGAATCGGCGCGCCTTTTCGAGCGCACGGTCGAGATGGACCCGACCTTCGCGCGCGGTTGGGAAGGGCTGGCGGCGGTAGGCAGCGTGATGCCCAGTTGGGGATTCACCGACCGCGATTACTACGGCATCAGCAAGCGCGCCGCCGAGCGCGCCTTGCAACTGGATCCCGCGTTGTCGATGCCGTGGGCGGCGATGGCGAACGCGTCGCAGAGCGAATGGCCGGTCGACTACGAGAAGCTCCTGGGGCGATTCGACAAGGCGGTGGCTGCCGACGGTCGCAATGCCTCCGCCCTGCTGTGGCGCGGCATTGCCTGGACTCGATTGGGCTTTTTCGACCGGGCCATCGCCGATCTGGATCATTGCCTGCGTCTCGAGCCCGGCTACCACAACTGCCGTTCCCACAGGGCGTTGGCGCTGCTGCTGAGCGGCGACGAGGAAGCCGCGATTGCCGAACTCGACCAAGGCATTGCTAACGGCTCTTTCGAGAGCCGCTCCGAGAGTTTCATTGCGCCCCTCATGCATCGGGGCAATCACACGGCGGCGCTGCTGCTCATGGACTCCAACGACTTCCCTCCAGCATTGCGCAGGATCGTGTTCGACGCGCTGCGCAACTCGGGCGGAGCGAAACCCGATGCGAAGGCGGTGATCGCCGAGCACTTGTCCGCGCCGGACAACCCGACCGTGAGAAAAGTCGGTGTGACCCACTTCTACCTCTGGCTCAGGGACTATGAAGGCGTCGCGGATTTCGACGATTCGGCGACCGCACCGCTCACGCATTGGGATCGCTACCCGGCCAGCTTCCGCAATTCGCCCGGCATGAAGCGCAAGATGCGCAACATGGGCATTCCCGCCTACTGGCACGCGCACGGCTTCCCGCCGCAGTGCCGTCCGGTCGGCAAGGACGATTTCACCTGTGACTGATACGAACGGTCTTACTGCATTTCCTCCATCGGGCTGAACCACATGCTGCTCCGCCGCGTGATCGCACATGTCAGGAAACAGGAAGCGACCGCGATCGGCGTCGATCTGGTCATCGTCATTGCGGGCGTGCGATGAGTTTCCTGAGCGAGCTCAAGCGCCGCAACGTGATCCGCATGGCGGGGCTGTACCTCGTCGGTGCCTGGCTCATCGTGCAGGTTTCGGAAACGCTGCTGCCGCTTTACGCCACGCCGGCGTGGGTGCTCAAGGCACTGGTGCTGCTGCTTGCCCTCGGCTTCGTGCCGATGCTGGTGTTCTCGTGGGTGTTCGAGCTGACGCCCGAAGGCCTCAGGCGCGACGCCGACGTGGCGCCGGGCGATTCGATCGCACCGCAAACCGCGCGGCGCATGGATCGGCTGATCGTGTTCGGGCTGATCGGCGTGGTCGCGCTGGTCGCCGCGGACCGCTTCTGGCCGCGCGAGCCGGAAAAGGGGTCAGAGTCACTTTCCGGCGCGACCAGGGCGGCAATCGTCGAGTCCGATGGTCCGGAAACTGACTCTGACCCCC
>JBKJSW010000272.1:0-4364 GCA_046595765.1 Ahniellaceae bacterium | reverse complement strand
TTGCTTTCTGTTGCACTTTCCGTCGGCTCACGCCGCCCAGGTGTTACCTGGCACCTTGCCCTATGGAGCCCGGACTTTCCTCCCCGGTCAATCGCTTGACGCCGGTGGCGCAAGCGCCGTCGACGGAGCGACCAATTCGGAGCGACTGCCTGGCCCGCTCGCCGCCAGTCTAGCCGCAATGCCCGCTGCGCCGGCTGATTCACCCCACATCGGCGTCGGTCTCCGCCGGCAACAGCGCATAAAGCGCGCGGCGCGAAGCACCGGTGATGTCCGCGGCAAGTCGTGCAGCGCGCGAGGGCGCCAGCTCCGCGAGCAGCAATCGCATGACGCGCTCGCCCTCGTGCAGCGCGTCATCGGGCCCCGGTGTTGCGCCCGCGATCACCACCACGCACTCGCCCAGTCGTTGTTGCGGATCGCGCGCCACGCGCTCCGCCAGCTCTCCCAGAGTGCCGTCGAGCACCGTTTCGTGCAGCTTGGTGAGTTCGCGCGCGAACGCCGCGCGTCGGCCTGCACCGAATACGCGGGCGGCGTCGGCAAGCATCGGATCGATGCGGTGCTTGGACTCGTAGAACACCAGCGTCCGCGTTTCGCCGCGCAGAGTTTCCAGCGCGGCGACGCGCGCCGATCCACGCTGTGGCAGAAATCCTTCGAAGGCAAAGCGGTCGCAGGGGATACCGGCCACACTCAGTGCCGCGATCGCCGCGCAGGGCCCCGGCACCGGGCGAACCGCGAACCCTGCAGCGCGTGCCGCGTGCACCAGCCGATATCCCGGATCGCTCAGCAGCGGCGTGCCAGCGTCGCTGACGAGGGCGAGGTCCTGGCCGGCGTGCAGGCGCGCCAGCAACGCAGGAATCTGCTCCGCCTCGTTATGGTCGTGGCAGCTCACAAGATCGGTGCGGATGCCGAAGTGCGCCAGCAGCTGCGCGCTGTGCCGGGTGTCTTCGGCGGCGATGAGAGCCACGCTGCGCAACACTTCCAGGGAGCGCGCGGACGCGTCGCCGAGGTTGCCGATCGGCGTCGCCACGATCCAAAGGGTGCCAGCGCCGTCGCGCGTCATCGTCGGAACTCCACTAAAGCCACCGCAAGGCCGATGCGGCCGGTGCGCAAGTTATGATCGCACCTTCGCAACGCGAGGCATTGTCCGTCCATGAATTCGAGTGCCACGACCAGTCGCCGCGCACGTGCATTGCTGCTTACCATGCTGCTCGGCGCGCTGAGCCTGGTGCCCGGCTGCGCCACCGCGCCTCCGGCGGAAATCGGCGAGTTCGACGAGGGCCAGGCCCGTGCGCTTGCGGATCAAGGAAATTTCCGTGCGGCGGCGGCGGAATACGAAAGCATGGCCGATGACGATCGCCAGAACCGGGCGGCGCTGCTATTGCGCGCCGCCGAGAGCCTGCGCGAGGAAGGCGACTGGGCGGGCGTGACACGGATCGCCGATTCCATCAATCGCAAGCGACTCACTGACACCCAGGCCCTGCGCCTCGAGCTACTGCTCGCCGAGCGCTCGCTCGCCAGAGATGACGTGGAAGGTGCGTGGGCGCGATTGCAACTGTTGCCCGAGGCGCGCCAGCCGGGCGCCCGTGCGCGCCAACTGGAGTTGCGTGCACGCACCCTTGCGGCGCGTGGCGACCTGCTCGGCGCGGCGCGGCTGCACGTGGAGATGGCGGCCTTGCTGGAGGCGGGCCAGCAGCGTGCCAACGAGCGCGATCTCGTCGCGGTGTTGGCGCGCATGCCAGCGGCCGACCTGCAGCGGAACTTCAACGAAGTAGCGGCCGAGGATCCTTTGCGACCCTACATCGAGCAGGCGTTGCGCTCACTCGGGAGCACGCCGGTGCGGCGCCTGCCGCAACCGACGCGTGCCGTGGGCACCCTGCTGCCGGACGCCGGCGGCGACTGGCAGCGGGAAGGTGCCGAGCAGATCGAACGACTGGCATTGCTGGTGCCGTTGACCGGCCCGTTCGCGGCCGCCGGGCGCGCGGTTCGCGATGGCGCGCTCGCGGCCCACTTCGCTGATCCGGCAGCACGCGTGCATCTCGACGTGATCGATTCCGGGCTCACGCCGGCCAGCGCCGTCGAGGCGTATGTCGACGCGGTGACGCGCGGCGCACAACGCGTGATCGGCCCCCTGCCGCGCGAACAGGTGGCGGCCGTGTTCGCACAGCCGCAATTGCCGGTGCCATTGCTTGCGCTCAATGCGGGTGAAGAGGATGCACCGCCACCCGCAGGCAGCCATGTGTTCGGGCTTGCGCCTGAGGAAGAAGGCGCAGCCATTGTCCAACGCCTGGCGCAGCGGGGCCTGCGCTCGCCGCTCGTGATCGTCAATCACGAGGACTGGAGTCAGCGAGCGGCGCGCGCGCTCGCCGCCCATCTCGAACTCGATGGAGCCAAACCTTCGGCGCGGATCGAACTGCCCACGGGCGTCGACTACGGTGCCGTGCTCGACGGTGTCGGCGCGCTGTCGTTCGACGCGGTAGTCCTCGCGCTCCGGCCGCAGCAGGCTCGCCTGCTGCTTGCGCAGTGGCGCGAACGGGGACTGCCGGTCCACCCATGGCTCGCGACCTCGCACATCTATTCCGGTACGCCGAATCGCAACCTCGATCGCGACCTCGAAGGCGTGGAGTTCTGCGATGCACCCTGGCTCGCCGATCTTGCTTCGGGGCTGCCGGCGCGCGCCGCCCTCAAGCGCGACCTTCCGACCGCCGAGTCGGCTCCCCGCCTGTTCGCACTCGGCCTCGACGCGTATCGACTCGTTCCGTACCTCGAGGGACTGCGCGGACATCCAGACGCCTACCTCGACGGAGCCAACGGCCAGCTCACCGTGGACGCGGCGGGGCGAGTGCGGCGTCTGCCCGCGTGGTTGCGTTTCGTCGACGGCCAGCCACGAGCGACCGAAGGTGCGTTGCTCGCGCAATGACGAAAATCCGGGCGGCGACAGCCGCGCGGTGCGCGGTGCCGCTGCGGAAGACTCGGCGGTGCGTTTCCTGGAACGCGCCGGTCTTCGCACCATCGATCGCAACGTGCGTTGCCGCTTCGGCGAAATCGACATCGTCGCGCGCGAGGACGACTGCCTCGTTTTCGTCGAAGTGCGACTCCGCGCGAGCCAGAAGTTCGGTGGCGCGGTCGGCTCTGTCGATGCGCGCAAGCAACAACGCCTCGTGGGTGCGGCGCGCTGGTTCCTCGGCAGCAATCCGCGCTTCGCCAACGAACCCTGCCGCTTCGACGTGATCGCCGTTTCCGAGATCGATGGTGCAGTGGACTGGCTGCGGGACGCGTTCCGTGTCGACAGCTGAATCGATGTCCTCCGACGAATCGGCCGTCACGGGGGAAATCCTGGAACGTCTCGTCGGCCGGCTACGCGAGGCACTTCCGGCCAGTTGCCTGCTGCTCGAGCCAGCCGAGCGCATCGCCTATGGCTACGACAATTCGCGCCGCCACGCGATGCCGGATGTCGTGGCGCTGCCCGCCGACGCGAAGCAGGTGCAGGACGTCGTCGCCGCGTGCGCCGACTTGCGCGTCCCCCTCGTCGCGCGCGGCCGCGGCACCAACACCACGGGCGCCACCGTGCCGATCGCCGGTGGCGTGGTGCTCTCCTGCGAACGCATGCGCCGGATCGTCACGATCGATCCGGCCAACCGCATCGCCATCGTCGAACCCGGCGTCCTCAACGCCGACCTGCAACTCGCGGCACGCGCGCATGGCCTGTTCTGGCCGCCGGATCCCACCAGCCAGGCGTACTGCACGATCGGCGGCAACCTCGCGTGCAACGCCGGCGGTCCGCGCGCGGTGAAGTACGGCGCCAGTCGCGACAACACGCTGGGGATGCGTGCGGTGACCGGACGCGGCGACGTGATCACTTGCGGCGGCGCGACCACGAAGGGTTCCACCGGCTACGACCTGACGCGGCTCCTGGTGGGTTCGGAAGGCACGCTCGCGGTAATCACCGAAGCCACGCTGCGACTGGTGCCGCTGCCGGATGGCGTGATCACGCTGCGCGCCCTGTTCGATTCGGTGGAATCGTGCGCGCGGGCCGTGGCGCGGATCATGGTGCAGCCGCAGCCGCCATGCGCCCTGGAGTTCATGGACGACGCGGCGCTGCGTTTACTGCGCGCGCAAGGCGTGGCGCTGCCGGAAGCGGGCGCGATGCTCATGATCGAAGTCGATGGACCACGCACTGCGCTGGCGGCAAGCGTCGCTGCGGTGGCTGCCGCAACGCGTGGCGACGGCATGATCGATCTCGTGGAAGCGGCGGATGCGGACGCGGTCGCCGCGCTGTGGTCGGCACGTCGCGCGCTGTCGCCCGCGCTGCGCACGCTGTCGCCAAACAAGATCAACGAGGACGTGGTGGTGCCGGTGGCGCAGTTGCC
>JBKJSW010000237.1:0-3541 GCA_046595765.1 Ahniellaceae bacterium | reverse complement strand
CCGAGCAAGTAGCGGCAACCAAGAATCACGAGCAACGACAGGAACAGCCCGAGCGTCGCGGTGGTCTGGATGAAACTCGTGTAGAGCCCGCGCCTGCCCATCGGCGCATGCTCGGCGACGTAGGTCGCGGCACCACCGTATTCGCCGCCCAGCGCGAGGCCCTGCAGCAGGCGCAGCACGATCAGGATGACCGGCGCCGCGACGCCGATGCTCGCATAGCTCGGCAGCACGCCGACGAGGAACGTCGATGCGCCCATGATCACGATGGTGACGAGGAACGTGACCTTGCGACCGACCATGTCGCCGATGCGGCCGAACACCAGCGCGCCGAACGGCCGCACCGCGAAGCCTGCGGCGAACGCGAGCAGCGCGAAGATGAAGCCGCTGGTGGGATCGAGCGCCGAGAAGAACTGCTTCGCGATGATCGCCGCGAGCGAGCCGTAAAGGTAAAAGTCGTACCACTCGAACACCGTGCCGAGACTTGACGCGAACACGACCTTGCGGTGGCTCTGGGTCAGGGCACCGCTGGTGCCAGGCTCGACTGCGGCGGTGGACATGCATGATCCTCGTCGGAGTTGCCGGCCACGCGCATGTGCGCGCAGGAACGGTTCACCATCACAAGGTTACCGGTTGTCTTCGCGAGGGTGCCGCGCCCCATCAGGATCGCGGCACCGATTCCGCTGCGCGAGGGTTCAATCGCGCTCGAACCGGGCGATTTCGTCGAGCGTGGCCTGCGCGCGATGGAGGCCACGACCTGCCGCATCGAGGTCGAGCGAGCGCTTGAAGTTTGCAAGCCTCGGGTGGCGCAGCGCCGCCACGACGGCGAACATCCCGGCGAGCGCCACCGCGCTGCTCGCCACAAACCAGCCGACTACTGACGGATTCTTGACCCAGACGTCGACACCGAGCCAGTAGAAGATCACCAGCGTCAGCGGCACCCAGATGAAGCAACCGGTGATCCCGAACCAGATTCCGCTGCGGAGGCGCCAGGCACGCAGGGCCTCGAGCTTGCGCTGGATGTCGAGCACCGGCGCGGCGTAATCAACGCGGGCGATGAGCGCGAGATCGCGAGCCGCGAATAGCACCCACATGAGTCCGTACGCATGCAAAAGCAGGCCGTACATCGCGAGGTGCGGTACCGCGCGATGCTCGACCCAGAAGGGCGCGAACAGCAGCATGAGTAGCGCCCCGCAGGTGATCTGCACCACTTGCACGGTCTGCAGCAGGCGCAGGCCCGCGCGCACCTTCGACATTTTGGTGTCGCGGAAGAGATCGAACTGCATGGCGTGCTGCTGTTCCAGCCGGCGGTCCAGCGTCTGCCAGGCGTGTTTGAAGTCGTCGATTTCCATGGTCATGTCCATTGTGGTTTTCCGTCGGGGCCGCGTCAGGCGGCGATATGGGTGCGGATGCGTTGCTTGAGGCGGCTTATCTTGGTCGCCACGTTCGTTTCCGAAATGCCGAGCACCTCGGCGATCTCGCGGTAGTTGTGTTCCTCGAGGTAGAGCAGCAGCAGGGCGCGGTCGAGCGGCGCCTGCGCGGCGATGAAGCGCTCGAGCGCGTGTACTTGCTGGTCCGATTCGGCGCTGACGTCGGTGCAACCGACGATGTCGTCATGGGCGTCGTCAAGCGGCGCGAGATGGCGCCGGCGCAGCTGGTTGGAACGCACGAACGAGATGGCGACGTTCAGCGCGATGCGGTAGACCCAGGTCGAAAGCGACCGCGAGGGGTCGTAGCCGGGAAACGCGCGCCAAAGCTGCGTCGCGATCTCCTGCGCGAGCTCGGCGCGGTCGTCCTGAAGGCGCGCGTAAGTGTTGGCGACCTTGAATACGATCCGGCGATGACGCTCCAGCAGAAGCTTGAACTCGTCGCGTTTACTGCTCGTCATGGTGATTGCGATTGCCTCCATCTGCAGCCTGCCCCGGATCCCGTTGTCGGAACTGTGATTCGCACCTGGGCCAGGAACATCACACGCCGGGTAAACGGCTGAGCAGCGGGCCTGCCTGCTCAGTCCGCGCGCGCAGGCCCAAGCAGGCCGCAGCGCCTGAGCCAACGCGCCATCCAGGCGCAGCCGATCGCGATCGGCACGGCCAGCGACAGGCCGACGCTCGGGACGTCCGGGACGCGGTTGTGGCCGGGGCCCCTACTCGAGCAATCAGCCACGTCAGCGATGCAGTGACGTCCACGCGCAGTCGTTCGCTGATGAACAGGGTCAGGGCGCCCCTCGGAAAATCAGGCCTGTCGCCGCGCAATGACATGGCGGGAGGCGGCGTATTCCAGGTGGGCATTGTGCGATATAACGGCGCCCTTCCCGTTGCAGATGCAGAATTCATGACCTCCGGTCGCTCCGTCGTTGCACTTGCGCAGATCGCACCGGTCTGGCTCGACCGCGACGCCACGCTCGCGAAGGTCGGCCAACATGTCGCCGAGGCCGGTCGCTCCGGCGCGCGGCTGGTGGCGTTCGGCGAGGCTCTCGTGCCGGGCTACCCTTTCTGGGTCGAACACACCGACGGCGCGCGATTTGAAGCGCCGCTGCAGAAGGAATGGTTCGCGCACTATGTCGCCCAGGCCGTGGATATCGAGGCGGGCGACCTTGCGCCGATTTGCGCGGCGGCGCGTGCGGCACGGGCGTGGGTGGTGCTCGGCTGCATCGAACGCGATCGCTCCCGCGGGCACAGCGTGTTCTGTTCGCTGGTGGTGATCGACGACGCCGGCGACATCCGTGGCGTCCACCGCAAACTGGTGCCGACGCACGAGGAGCGCCTCGTGTGGTCGCCCGGCGACGGAGTCGGGCTCGAGACATTCGAATTCGACCGCTTCCGACTGGGTGCGCTCAATTGCTGGGAAAACTGGATGCCGCTGGCGCGTTCCGCACTGTACGCGCAGGGCGAGGACCTGCACGTCGCGCTCTGGCCCGGGAGCCTTCGCAACACCGCGGACATCACGCCTTTCATCGCACGGGAGGGCCGCAGCTTCATCCTGTCGGTGTCGGGATTGCTGCGTCGCGAGGATATCCCGGACGATGCGCCGCACGCTGCGCTGTTGCGCGAGCGCCTGCCGGCGATCTGCGCGGATGGCGGCTCCTGCATCGCCGGGCCAGATGGCAAGTGGGTGATCCCACCCCGAGTCGGCGAGGAAGCGCTGCTGGTCGCGGAGATCGACCACGCGCGCGTGCGCGAGGAGCGGCAGAACTTCGATCCGTTCGGCCACTACTCGCGGCCGGACGTGCTGGAACTCAAGGTCGATCGACGCCGCCGCACTGGCGCCGCGTTCGAAAGCTGAGCGGCTACTAGTTGAAGAGCGTCGGCGTCAGCGCCGCCACCATCGCGCCGATCGCGATCGGAAGCCGCTTCTGCATGTTGCGCTTGACCGCGTCGGCTGGCATGCCCGACTTGATGTCGCGAGCGCGGAGCGTCCACAACAACACGCACGCGGCGAACATCACCCCGAAAAACCAGATGCCTTCGAACATGGCGTAGCTCCCCCCCGGAGTCCGAGTCGAATGCTAGCCCGGCTCGCGCCCGCTTTCGAATCTCCCGGGCGC
>JBKJSW010000182.1:0-9751 GCA_046595765.1 Ahniellaceae bacterium | reverse complement strand
CTGCTTTGGCGCATGGCCTGGCGTCACCATGATTACCTTTCGCCTGATCGCAGCGCGCGTGGTGACCTCGCGCGTGGCCCCGGCGTTGCACCTGTCGGAGCGCCGCAGGACGCGATGCTCCTGCTTCGATCCGACTCGTGATCGCGCCACGCGGCGTCTCTGCAACTGCGCGAGCTCGCGGAGCGGTCCGACGCTGGGCGCGGCGTATCATCGGGACTTCCCGGACGCGAGTGCTTCCATGCGCGTTTCACGTTTTCGCGCCTGCCCGTTGTGCGAAGCAATCTGCGGGCTCGAGTTCCAGTACGAGCAAGTAGCCGGCGTGGGCGGCGAGGCCGCGGACAGACGCGATGCCGCGGCCTCCGGTGAGCGACTCGTGGCGATCCGTGGCGACGACGCGGACCCTTTCAGCCGCGGCCACATCTGCCCGAAGGGCAACGCGATCATCGATCTCGAATCCGATCCCGACCGGTTGCGCCGGCCACTGCGCAGGGACGGCGATGCGTGGCACGAGATTGGCTGGGACGAGGCCTTTGCGTTCGCAGGCGAGCGACTGGCTGCGATCCAGCGCGAGCATGGGGCGAATGCCGTGGGCGCGTATCTCGGCAATCCAACGGTGCACCACTTCGGGCACATCGCGTACCTGCCTGCACTGCTGCGCGCTGTGCGCTCGCAGAACGTCTACTCCGCATCGTCGGTCGACCAGTGGCCACACCAACTGGTGAACTGGCTGATGTACGGGCACCAGTTCCTGCTGCCGATCCCGGACATCGACCGCTGCGACTACTTTTTGATGCTGGGCGCGAATCCGGTCGCCTCGAACGGCAGCCTCATGACCGCGCCGGGCATCGCGAAGCGCCTCAAGGCGCTGACCGCGCGAGGACGGCTGGTGGTGGTGGACCCGCGGCGCACGGAGACGGCGGACATCGCGAGCGAGCACGTATTCATCCGGCCCGGCAGCGACGTCTGGTTGCTGCTCTCGCTCGTCCAGGAACTCGCGCGCATCGGCGCGCCGAGGTTGGAAGCCTACGCCGGCAGGATCGCGGGGTGGGACGCGGCGCTCGCCGTGATCCTCGCCATCGACACCGCGGCGCTCACGGAGCGCACCGGCATCGACCGCGAGCGCGTGCGCCGCATCGCGGCCG
Organism: Ahniellaceae bacterium; assembly: GCA_046595765.1. Classification (GTDB taxonomy): domain Bacteria; phylum Pseudomonadota; class Gammaproteobacteria; order Xanthomonadales; family Ahniellaceae; genus JBBQNY01. The sequence continues at coordinate 8,609 of JBKJSW010000182.1, read as the reverse complement.
AATTGCATGCGGTGCCGCGCGCAGCGGTGTACGGGCGTATCGGCGTGTCGACGCAGCGCCACGGCACGCTCTGCCAGTGGTTGATGCAGATCCTCAACCTCTACACCGGCAACCTCGACCGCGAAGGCGGGGTGCTGCCGAACGACCCGGCCATGCCGATCACCGGGCCGGGCACTTCGCCGGGGCATCGCGCGCGCTGGTCGAGCCGCGTGCGCGGATTGCCCGAGTTCGCCGGCGAGCTGCCCGTGGCGGTGCTCGCCGAGGAAATCCTGACCGGCGGGCCGGGGCAAATACGCGCACTGCTGACGTGCGCGGGCAACCCGGTGCTGTCAACGCCGAACGGGCGTGCGCTCGAAGGAGCCCTGTCATCGCTCGGGTTCATGCTGTCGATCGACGTCTGCATCAACGAGACCACGCGCTTCGCCGACCTGATACTGCCCCCGGCTTCGCCGCTGACACAGCATCACTACGACAACGTCTTCAATGCATTTGCCGTGCGGCGCGTCGCTCGCCTCAACATGCCATTCATGCCGGTGCCGGAAGGCGAGCGCGCTGACTGGCAGATCGTCGACGGCCTCGGCGCCGCCTACTGCCGCGAGGCCGGCAAGCCCTGGACCGCGCTGCCGGAACCTCGAGAGATGATCGCGGCGGGCCTCGCGCGCGGGGACAGCGGGTTGTCCATCGAAGCGCTTGCAGCAGCCCCGCACGGGCTCGACCTCGGTCCATTGCGACCTTCGCTGTTGCGCAGGCTCGAGACCGCGAGCGGCATGATCGAGTGCGCGCCCACGTTGATGATGGAGGCGCTGGCTGACCTGGCTCCAGAAGGGCGCGCGGCGACTGCAAATGGCGCGTGCGCCGATGGGTTCCTGTTGCTCATCGGCCGGCGCGAACTGCGCAGCAACAATTCCTGGATGCACAACGCGCCGCGCCTGATCAAGGGCAAGCCGCGCCACCACCTGCTCGTGCACGCGGACGACCTGGCGCGACGCGGCATCGACGACGGCGCGCGCGTTCGGGTGCGTTCTGCCGCCGGCGAGATCGTGGTCGAAGCCAGGCGCAGTGACGACATGATGCCGGGCGTCGCCTGCCTGCCGCACGGCTACGGTCACGATCGCGGCGGTGCGCGCCAGTCACGTGCCGTCCACGTCGAGGGCGCCAGCTACAACGACCTCACCGATGCCGGGGCACTCGATGTGCCATCCGGCAATGCAGCGCTGAGTGGTGTGCCGATCTGGATCGAACAGATCGCGTGATACGCCGCGAGAGGGAATCGCCGAGCGTGCCCGTCGCATACGCCCCGTCCCAATTCAGACCTGGGCGATCGGGGCTGGCAGGAGTGCCTTGCGCGCGTCGTTCTGGCGCAAGGCACTGCGGGCCGCTCACCCTCTAGCGGAGATTTTCCAGGTTCAGCACTACCGACAGCACCGACCCGAGCACCGAGTAGTGGCCATTGGTGCGGCGGCCGTAGCGACTGCGTGAGTAGTAGCCGTCTTCGTAGCCGCGGCTGAAGCCTTGGCGGAAGTAGTAGTTGTAGTCGTCCTGGCTCACGTAGTAACCGCTGTACCCATAGTTGGCGTCGCCATAAGCGTACGAATCGCGGTAGTTGTAGCGCCACTCGTCCTCGCGATCGGCCCGACCCGCTGCGAAGCCTTCCTCGTAGCCGAAGTTGACCGCCTGGCGCAGCATGTCCGCGCCGTAACGGTTGACCTGGTAGTACCTGCCGCCGCGTGAATAGCGATAGCTCGGCGCCGTGTAGAAGTACGGGTCATTGTTGTAGTCGAAGCGGCCGCTCTGCAGCGCTGCGCGCTGCTGGTGCAAACGGTCGTAGTAGCGCTGCTGGTAACGATACTGCGAGTCGCGATTCTGCTGGAGCAGACCCTGCGAGTACTGGCGTGACGCAAGCTGCTGCTGGTCGAGACGACGCTGGTACTGCGACACTCGCTGCTGCTGCTGCGTGATCAACGACTGCTGTTGCTGGCGCGACAGCCGTTGCTGGTACTGCTGCTGGCGCTGATCGTCCTGCCATTGCGGACGCTGATCCTGCGATGGTCCGCGCTGGTCGCGCTGCTGCTGCGCCTGGTCGATACGCCGCTGCTCCAGCTGCTCGTGCGCCTGACTGATCTGGCCGAGGTCACGCGAGGACCGCTGGCGCGCCTCGCGCTGGCCCTGCCACTGCCGCGCCTGCTGAGCCTGGGCCTGCTGTTGCTGCACGGCCAGCTGCTGCTGAGCCTGGGCCTGCTGCTGCTGCACGGCCAGCTGCTGCTGCGCCAATCTCTGCTGCTCGGCCTGCTGTTGCGCCTGCTGTTGCGCCTGCTGCTGCTGCGCGAATTGCTGCTGCTCAGCCTGTTGCTGAGCCTGCTGTTGCAGCGCCTGCTGCTGGGCCTGCTGCTGTTGCTGCATCGCCTGCTGCGCCTGCTGCAGCTCGGCCTGCTGCTGCAGCTGGGCCTGCTGCTGCTGCGCGGCCCGCTGCTGCGCATACTCATCCGGATTGGCGTCGCGGCCTTCCTGGCCGTTGCCGTTACCGCGACCTTCATTGCGCGCTTCGCGCTGTTGCTCGCGCTCTTCCTTGCGTTGCTCCTTGTCCTCCCGTTCGGAGCCGTCGTCGCGGTCGCGCTGGGCAAACGTCGGCGCGGCCGCTGCGACACCGATCAGTGCGGCGATCACCGATGCAATTACGTTCCGATTGAAGCTGACACCGTTCATGGCGATCTCGCTGAGGGTAGACAAGGTGCACAGCAGGCGCCTTGCGCGCTGTATGCGGGATGATTCGAACAGAGAAGGCGGCATGGGTTCACCGCTTCGACTCGCCTCGTTCATCCCGCCGACAGGCGCATACCGGGATGCGAGACCTCGCCACGTGCTGTCAGGCATGGCAAGATCGAGCAGCTGAAGGTCAACGTCTATGCGCTCGACGACTACGATGCCACGGTCGACAGTCGCCTCGATTCGCTGGGCGGGGTTGAGACCGTGGCCGACGGCGATCCGAACGGCACCTGGCAGCTGCGCGCCGAGCGTGCGCTGCCGGCGGGCGAGGACGTGATCGTGTTCCGCGTCTTCGGCGTCGACAACCGGGACAAGCAGGCGGTGCTGCTCAATCTCGATCCGGCGATCGCTCCCTCGCCGGCGAAATAGTCCGCGTGGAGCGCAAGCAAAGATTGCCGATGCGCCGAGTCGATTCCCGATGAGGATCCTGGTGCCCCTGCCTGCGCACGACTTCGATCCGAGCGAAGTGGCGGTGAGCTGGAAAGTGTTGCGCGCGGCGGGACACGTCCTCGTGTTCGCGACCCCCGCCGGCGAACGCGCCACGGCCGACGCGCTGATGCTGAGCGGCGAGGGGCTCGATCCCTGGGGCTGGATACCCGGCCTTTCCAGGTTGAAACTGCTGGGTCTCGCGCTGCGCGCGGATGGCGTGGCCCGCGCTGCGTTCCGCGAACTGGAGCAGGACGGCGCGTTCCGCGAACCCCTGCGCTACATCGATCTCGAGGCGACGGATTTCGACGCATTGCTGTTGCCTGGCGGACACGCCGCCGGAATCCGCACCTACCTCGAGAGTTCGCGACTGCAGGGCGTGGTCGCCGACTTCTTCGACACGGGCAAACCGGTCGCCGCGATTTGCCACGGCGTCGTGCTCGCCGCGCGCAGCACTTCCAGACTCACGGGCAAGTCGGTGCTGCACGGCCGACGAACCACCGCGCTGACGTGGGCCCTCGAACGCAGCGCCTGGAACCTCACGCGCTGGTTTGGGCGCTTCTGGGATCCGTACTACTACCGCACCTACCGGGAGCTGGCAGGCGAGCCTGCGGGCTATCGCGGTGTCGAGGCCGAGGTCACGCGCAATCTCGCCGGTCCGTCCGATTTCCTCGACGTGTCGCGTGCCGCACCGGATGCATGGCGCAAAGCGAGTGGCCTGTGCCGCGATCGCGTCGACGACCCGCGTCCCGCCTTCGTGGTGCGCGACGGCAACTACGTGTCGGCACGCTGGCCCGGCGATGCGCACACCTTTGCGCGGGCGTTCGCCGACGTACTCAAGGCACGCGAATAGCGGCCACCGCTCAGGCGCGCTGGTGGCTCAGCGCAACAGCGTAGTCGCTGCGAACGCAGGATCGATCAATACGTGCGCTGGTCGAGCGTCGCACCACCGGCGCCGTCGAGGCGCACGGCGTACAGGTCGCCGTAGTCGTCGTCTGCCAGCGGCGCGACCGCGCAGGCGCACAAGGCTGCGACGATATCGGGCACGGTGTTGCTGTGGCCGACCACGAGCACGGTTCCGTGAGCGTGTTTCGCGCGCAGCTGCGAGGCGAATTCGGCGGCCGGCTGGGCTGCATCGTACGTGGTCACTTCGATGCCGGAGGCCCTGGCCGAAGGTTGCGCGGTCTGCTGCGTGCGCTTGAAGGCGCTCGCGTAGGCGGCGGCAAGCGGCTGGCCGCCCAGATTCTCGACCAGCGCATCGGCGCGCAGCCGGCCCGCGGCGCTGAGCGAGGGATCGCGCGGATCTTCGCTGCCTTTCTCCGCGTGGCGGACGACGATGAAGGTGGGGCCCGACGTCGACCCGGATCGCGGCGACGCGCAAGCGGCGACGGCAACGAGCACCGACAGGGCGACATAGAACAGTCGAGCAGGCATCATGTGTCTCCGGTCGCAGGTTGGAATTTCAGTAAGGCAGCGCGTCGCCGGCGTGCCGGCGCATGCCGAAACGCTTGTAGGTCCACTGGTATTGCTCTGGCCGCGTGCGGACCGCACGTTCGATCGCGTCGTTGAGCGCCGCGGTGGACACATCGGCGTCAGCCGCTGCGATCGCGGCGTCGATCGGTTCGAGGTGGATATCGAATCCGCGCGCATCCGGCAGCCGTTCCGCCCAAGCGAGCAACACGGGCGCAGCGGACTTGTGCGCAAGCCGACCCAGCAGAGTCATGGTTTTTGCAGGCTTGCCGAAGAACGTGCCCCAGGCACCCTCGCCACTCTTCGGGCGCTGGTCGGGCAGGATGCCGACCATGCGACCTTCCTTCAAGCGACGGAACAGCGTGCGCACACCTGCCGGATCGGCACGCACCGGCTCGGCGCCGAAAGCGCCGCGGGCGCTGCGCAGGAACTCGTCGAATTCCACGCGTTGCGGTACGCGGTAGAGGATCACCATCGGGGCCTGGTGCGACAGCCAGAGGTTGAGCAGTTCCCAGCTGCCAAGGTGCGGTGCGGCGATCAGCAGCCCCTGGCTCCGTTGCAGCGCCTCTTCAAGGTGCCGGGCGCCGTGCACTTCGCGTACCAGCCCGAGCGCGTCGGCGGGGGCGCCCCAGAGTTTCGGCAACTCGGTCAGGCTCATCGCCGTCTGGCGCAACGACGCGCGCACGAGTCGTCGGCGCGCGGCCGCGTCGAGTTCGGGAAAGACGAGCTCGACGTTGCGCGCGGCGACGCGCGCCTCGCGCGTGCCGAGCAGGCGCGCGAGCCATGCGAGCGGACGCGCGAACGCGTGCAGCCAGGACAGCGGCAGCGCGCTGCCCAGCCGGACAAGCCCGTGCACAATGCGCACTCGCGGGTTCATGGCCGCATTGTAGGGAGGTGACGGGATGGACCTGGCGGGCAATAGCCGGATAGGGCGGCCAGTCGCATGCTCTTGGTCGCCTATCGCGCGTAGTCCGGGATCAACGATTGACCCTTCTCCCTTCGGAGCGAAGGAGTGCCGCTTGCGACCAAGCGAAGCGAAGGCGGCTCGCGAAGCGAGCGAACCACGCTCGCGCGCACCTGAGCGCGCGAGCAGAACGCTCGGGCCGGGGCGCGGAGCGAGGTGGCGCGCAGCGCCGGATGAGGAGCCGAGCTTGCCCCGAAGCCGATCCTCGCGCAGCGCGAGCGCGGCCCCTCACCCCAACCCCTTTCCCGGCGGGAGAGGGGCTCGCAACGCGAGTCCGACTCGCATGCGCACGAGAGCATCTCGATGAAGGTCCTGATCCAGCGGGTCGCGCGCGCGGAAGTGCGCATCGACGGCGAAGTCGCCGGTGCGATCGGAACGGGCCTGCTCGCGTTGATCGGCATCGAGCCGCAGGACGACGCGACCGCAGGCGTGCGCGCCGTGGAGCGGATGCTCGCCTACCGCGTATTCGACGACGGGGCCGGGAAGATGAATCGCTCGCTGCGCGACGTTGGCGGCGGACTGCTGCTGGTCTCGCAGTTCACCCTGGCGGCGGATACCCGATCGGGCCTGCGGCCTGGATTCTCGACGGCGGCGGTGCCCGCCCACGCGGAAGCGTTGTTCGGCGCGCTGGTGGCTGCGGCTCGCGCACGCTGGTCGACCGTGGCTACCGGTCGCTTCGGCGCGAATATGCAGGTGGAACTAGTAAACGACGGGCCGGTCACTTTCCTGCTGGATTTCTAGGCGTTTCTCGCCACCCCGGGTTGGATTGTCCCGGCTTCGACCCCACTTCTGCGCGTACGCGCATTTGATCGGACGTCCGGTTTTGCGGCCGTTTCCCGTGTTTGATGGAAGGAGTCCGCCCCGGACGCGGAGGGCCCTCCTCCCCGTTGGCACGCGTCCGGCCCGGTCGGCTCGACATCGAGGCATTGACACCCCGCCTACACTGGCGGACTCGCATCAGGATTATCGATTCATGGCCGCTGTTCCCGAGAAGAAGCTGCAGCAGGTGTCCGACATCAAGCTCTTGATCGTCAAGGGCAAGGAGCAGGGCTACCTGACGTTTGCCGAGGTCAACGATCACCTGCCCGACGACATCGTCGATCCGGACCAGATCGAAGACATCATCGGCATGATCAACGACATGGGCATCGCGGTGCACGAGGAAGCACCCGACGCCGAGACGTTGCTGCTGCAGGACGGCGCCACCGCCACCGACGACGAGACGGTGACCGAGGAAGCCGTCGCCGCGCTCTCTTCCGTCGAGGAAATGGGCCGCACCACCGATCCGGTGCGCATGTACATGCGCGAGATGGGCACGGTCGAACTGCTGACCCGCGAAGGCGAGATCGCGATCGCGAAGCGCATCGAGGAAGGCCTCAACCAGGTGCAGCTCGCGCTGGCGCAGTTCCCCTGGTCGATGAAGATCCTGCTCGAGGAATACGAGCAGCACCTCGACGGCAAGAAGCGCATGAGCGAGTTCCTCGTCGGCTTCACCGACATCGAGCCGCCGCCACCGCCGCCGCCGAAGGTGATCAGCGAGGATGCCGTCGAGGGCGACGACGCCGATGCCGAGGAAGAGACCGCGGTCGATACCGGGCCGGATCCGGCCGAAGTCGCGCGACGCATGAACCTCATCCGCGATTTCTACGACAAGTTCCAAAAGACCGACGCGAAGTACGGTCATCCGGATCGCAAGACGCTCAAGGTCCGCAAGGACATGGGCGAGGAATTCATGAAGCTCAAGCTGCCGGCGATCATGATCGACGGCATGGTGAAGAAGCTGCGCGAGGTGGTGAACGCCATCCGCAGCCACGAGCGCAACATCATGGATATCGCCGTGCGCCACGGCAAGATGCCGCGCAAGGACTTCCTGCGCGACTTCCCGGGCAACGAATCGAACCTGCGCTGGATCGAGAACGAAGGTCGCCGCAAGACCAAGTACGCGCCGACGCTCAAGCTGCTGCGCGACGTCATCGTCAGCGAGCAGGAAAAGCTGATCGGCCAGGAGCGCGTGCTGCACCTGCCGCTGGTCGAGATCAAGGAGATCAACCGCGCGATGTCGATCGGCGAGGCCAAGGCCCGCCGCGCCAAGAAGGAAATGGTCGAGGCCAACCTCCGTCTCGTCATCTCGATCGCGAAGAAGTACACGAACCGCGGCCTGCAGTTCCTCGACCTCATCCAGGAAGGCAACATCGGCCTGATGAAGGCCGTGGACAAGTTTGAATACCGCCGCGGCTACAAGTTCTCGACCTACGCGACGTGGTGGATCCGTCAGGCGATCACGCGTTCCATCGCCGACCAGGCCCGCACCATCCGCATCCCGGTGCACATGATCGAGACCATCAACAAGCTCAACCGCATCTCGCGGCAGATGCTGCAGGAAATGGGTCGCGAACCCACGCCTGAAGAACTGGCCAAGAAGATGGAGATGCCGGAAGACAAGATCCGCAAGGTGCTCAAGATCGCCAAGGAACCCATTTCGATGGAGACCCCGATTGGCGACGATGAAGATTCGCACCTTGGCGATTTCATCGAAGACACCAATGTCGAGTCGCCGATTGAAACGGCCACCAACATTGGCCTGCGTGAGACGGTCAGCGATGTCCTGGCTGGGTTGACTCCGCGCGAAGCCAAAGTCCTGCGCATGCGATTTGGCATCGACATGAATACCGACCACACGCTGGAAGAAGTCGGCAAGCAATTCGATGTCACCCGCGAACGCATCCGCCAGATCGAAGCCAAGGCGCTGCGCAAGCTGCGCCATCCGAGCCGTTCGGAAACGCTGCGCTCGTTCCTCGACCTCGAATAGCGGTTCCGCGTCTAGAGGCTGTTGCCGAAGCGCTTGAGCTTCGGCAACACCAACGGGATCGTCAGCATCGTGCTCGCCACGGCCATCAGCAACAGCGCCGTGAAGGTGTCGTTGGTGATGATCTGCTTGTCGAGCAGGATGTTGGCGAAGATGATCATGATCAGCGCCTTGGTCTGC
>JBKJSW010000137.1:0-5432 GCA_046595765.1 Ahniellaceae bacterium | reverse complement strand
AAGTTTTCGAGCGCAGGCGCAGGCCTGCGCGATCGAGATCAATGGCGGGCAGCGCCCGACCACCGTGTCGGTGGGCGTCGGCCTCGTATCGCGCGAAACGCCGTCGGTCGAGAATGCGCTGGAACGTGCCCGCGAAGCCTGCGAAATGGCCAAGCAACGGGGTCGCGACCAGACCCAGATCTCGCTCGGTGAGGACGACAGCCGCCTGGCCCGCGAAATCGAATCCGGCTGGGCGGAACGCCTGCGTGAGGCGATCGCGCAGGATCGCCTGGTGTTCTACCTGCAGCCGATCGTTCCCATCGCCGCCATTCCGGCCAGTTTCGCAACCTCCATGAGCGAACCGTCGTGGTCGCCCAACGCGGCGATGGCGCGCACGCAGTTCTTCGAACTGCTGGTGCGGCTACTTGATGCACGCGGTGACCTCATCTCGCCGTCGGTCTTCATTCCACTGGCCGAACGATTCGGCCTCATGCCGGAGATCGACCTCTGGATCGTCGCTCGGGCGCTCAAGCATCTCGGCACCCTGAGCCGCCAGGGTGTGCTGTCTTCGTTCACCGTCAACTTGTCGAGCCAGACGCTGTCAGATGGCGACACCCTCCGCCGCATCGAGGAGTTGGTGCGTGCAGGTCACGCCGCGCCCGGGCAGCTGGTGTTCGAACTAACCGAGACCTCGCAACTCAGCAGGCTCAACGATGTGCGTCGATTCATGCTGGCCTTGCGTGCGCTCGGTTGCCGGTTCGCGCTGGACGATTTTGGAACGGGATTCTCCTCGTTCACGCACCTGCGCCACTTGCCTGTTGATTTCGTGAAGATCGACGGCAGCTTTGTTGAAGGCATGGTCTCTACCGAGCTCGACCACAAGCTGGTCAGCTCGATCACCGGCATGGCCCGCGCGCTCAAGTTGCGCGTCATCGCCGAACACGTGGATGGGCCCGCGACTCTGGCAGCACTGCGCGAGTGCGGTGTCGAGTTCGCCCAAGGCCACTACCTGGGCAGACCGCGGCCGATCGAAAAGACGCACTTCGCGCGCCTGCTGGCGGTGGGCTGACGGGACTGCAGAGGCTCAGTACATCGATCTCACGCCTGCCTTTTCAGGGTCATGCGGACGCGCTGTCCGCTCGGCGGCAGATTCCTGCCTGAATGCTCTGCCGGACGTCGGAACGACTGGCGATATCGGCTGTCCCACCGCTCGGTGCGCCCAAAGCGTATCCGACACCTTCGCTTTGTCTGGCCGGGTTGAGCAGGCCGTGACCCGATGCTCGGAAATGTGTTGCTCGAAAAGTTAATATTTCGTTGTAGACTTGAGCGTGGGGCAAAACCCCAATCACAGCACTCACTTCTGGACTTTTTCGTTAATTTGGTCTAGATAGTTGCTGTAAGCAGCTGACGAATATAAATAATGACGCCGATCCCTGCTTTTCTTGCCGCCGCTGCCCTGCTCACGCTGGGCGCAGTTCGCCGCGTTCCCGACGGGGAGGCCTGCACGATTTACCGCTTCGGCCGCTATCGGCGGACGCTGGACAGCGGAGTGCACTGGACTTGGCCGCTGGTGGACCGCATTGGACACCGGATCAGCCTCACGGGTAGGCATGCGGAGCTGGATAGCGGCGTAGTGACGCGTGCCGACGGTGAAGCCGTGACGGCTGCGGGCACGGTGTTTTTCCAGGTGCTCGACGCGGGACAGGCCGAAGAGCAGATCGAACACTTCGAGGACTGCATTCGCGACAGCCTGCGCGCGGTCCTACGTGAGGAAGCGTTGCCCGCTGCGAGCCTGGGGGCGAGCGAACGCAATAGGGCCTTGAAGCGGGGCGTCGATCAGCGGCTGCGACGGTTCGGCCTGACTGCCACGCGCTGCCAGCTCGATCTCGCCCGCGGCGTCGAAGCACGCGCGGCCTAGTCGCGCCTCACCTGATTGCGCCTCACGACGTAATTTCCAGCGCGGCAGGATGCGTGGCACGCGATACTGCCGCCGTGCCCGCCAACGATGTCTCACTCCGGACCATCGCCGACCTGCGTCCTGCGCTCGAACGCGGGCTCGTTGCGCTCGGCATCGGCGCAGATTCGTCCCTCACGGAAGGGCTGCTGCAGTATCTGGAGCTCCTGGCGCGCTGGAACGCGGTGTACAACCTCACCTCGGTTCGCGATCCTGCCGGCATGCTTGCCAGACACCTGTTCGATTGCCTGGCAGTGGCGCCGCATGTGGATGCGGGCGCGCTGGCTGATCTCGGCAGCGGCGCCGGACTGCCGGGCATTCCCCTCGCGCTGCTCGATCGTACCCGTCCCATCACGCTGGTCGAAAGCAATGGCAAGAAGGCCCGGTTCCTGCGGACCGCGGTGCGCGAACTTGCCCTCTCGCACGTCGATGTGTACGCCGACCGTGCGGAAAGCGCCCGCGTCGAGCCGCGGCCTCAAGTGATCGCGCGCGCGCTGGCGCCACTGGACGAACTGGCAAGGTTCGCCGATCCGTGGCTTGCACCGCAGGGGCTGTTGCTCGCGATGAAGGGCCCCGGCCTCGAACGCGAGTTGGCTTCGCTGCCCCGGGGCATCGTGTTCGTTGCCCGGCATCGACTGAAGGTCCCGGATTTGGACGCCGAGCGGCACTTGGTGGTATTGAAGCGCGCCCCGGCCACGCCCGAGCGATGACCCGTACTCTCGCAATCGCCAACCAGAAAGGCGGCGTCGGCAAGACCACGACCGCTGTCAATCTTGCTGCGGCGCTCGCCGAAGCGGGCCGCCGGGTGCTGCTGGTGGATCTCGATCCGCAGGGCAACGCGACCATGGCATCCGGCGTCGACAAGGCCGCAGCGCAGTTCAACGGTTTCGAGGTGCTGCTCGAACAGCAGCCTGCCAGCGCGGCTATCGTCGCGGCTCCCACGGGTTTCGACCTGATTCCCGGCGGCCCGGACCTGACGGCCGCAGAAATCAAGTTGATGGAGGCGATCGCGCGGGAACAGCGGCTGCGCGACGTGCTCGCGCCCGTAAGTGACCGCTACGACTACATCCTGATCGATTGCCCTCCCTCGTTGTCGATCCTCACGCTGAATGCGCTGACCGCGGCGGACGGCGTCATCGTGCCCATGCAGTGCGAATACTTCGCCCTCGAGGGACTTACCGCCCTGCTGAACACCGTCAAGGCCGTGAAATCGCGGCTCAATGCGCACATCGAGATCGAAGGCATCCTGCGCACGATGTACGACGTGCGCAACAATCTGGCGAACGACGTGTCTGCCCAACTCAACGAGCATTTCGGCGACAAGGTTTTCCGCACCGTGATCCCGCGCAACATCCGACTCGCGGAAGCGCCGAGCCATGGTCAGTCGATCTCGCAGTACGACCGCGGCTCGCGCGGCGCGATCGCCTATTCGGGCTTGGCCGGCGAGCTGCTTCGGCGCGAGCGCGCTGCACGCAGCGAACCCGCTGCGTCCGTCAAATCCACGACAAGAGAGTCCTGATGCCACCCAAGAAACGAGGCCTCGGGCGCGGGCTCGATGCGCTGCTGCGAATTGATTCCGTGAGTCCCGAGGAAAGCGGCACCGAGTCGCTGCGCTCCCTGGCTGTCGATGCATTGACACCTGGCCGTTTCCAGCCCCGCCGCACCATGGATCCCAAGGCGCTGTCCGAGCTGGCCGACTCGATCAGGGCGCAAGGCATGATCCAGCCCATCGTCGTGCGCGCGCTGGGCGAACGCCAATTCGAGATCATCGCGGGAGAACGACGCTGGCGCGCCGCGCGTGAAGCGGGGCTGCGCGAGGTGCCGTGCGTCGTTCGCGAGGCCGACGACCGCGCGACCATCGCCATGGCACTCATCGAGAACATCCAGCGCGAAGATCTGGCGCCGCTGGAGGAGGCCTCGGCGTTGCAACGACTCATCGACGAATTCGAACTGACTCACCAGAAGGCAGCCGAAGCGGTCGGGCGCTCGCGCGCCGCCGTTTCCAACCTGTTGCGCCTGCTCGAACTGCCGGACGCTGTTCGCAAGCGGCTCGAATCGGGCGAGATCGAGATGGGTCATGCGCGCGCATTGCTCACCCTGCCCGCAGCCCGCGCCGAATCGCTCGCCGAGCGTGCGGTCGCGCATCGTTGGTCGGTGCGTGAGCTCGAGGCTCAGGCGCGACAGCCCGAGGCCGCGGCAGCGAAGACGCGTGCCAAGCTTCCGGGTCGCGCGGTGCAGGCCGACGCCGACGTGGCACAGCTGCAGCGCGAGCTGGGTGAGTTGCTGTCGGCGCCGGTCGTCGTCGAGCATGGCCGCGGAGGCCGCGGCAAGGTCGTGATCCGGTATTTCAGCCTCGACGAGCTCGATGGGTTGATCGAGCGCCTGCGTGGCAGTGACTGAGCCGCCCCTCGCCCACGCCGTGGGCACCTCGGTGGGCGCGCCGGCGATTGAGTCTCGAGCGCCGCGCCTGAGTGTCGTGGTACCAGCGCGCAACGAGGCGGAGAACGTCGTTGCGCTTGCGCACGAGATCGCCGACGCGCTGCGCGGGCACCTCGCGTTCGAAATCATCTTTGTCGACGACGCCAGTGATGACGCCAGTGCGCAGGTCCTCACTGAAATGATGCAGTCGATCCCCGAGCTGCGCGTGCTGTGTCATCGCCGCCGCGCAGGACAGAGCAGGGCGATTTGCAACGGTGTCCACGCGGCCCGAGGCGAATGGATCGCGACGCTCGACGGCGACGGCCAGAACGACCCGGCCGACCTGCTCACGCTGCACGCCCGGTGCATCGATTCGGAGGCCGACATCAAGTTGTACGCCGGCTGGCGCGTCAATCGGCACGACAGCGCGAGCAAGCGCTGGGCCTCGCGCTTCGCCAATGCGCTGCGCGCACGCGTGCTGCACGATGCAACACCCGATACGGGTTGCGGGACGAAGCTCTTCGAACGCGCAGCATTCCTCGACTTGCCGTATTTCGATCACATGCACCGCTTCCTGCCCGCGCTCATGCATCGGGATGGATGGCGCACGTTGAGCGTGCCCGTCAACCATCGGCCACGGACAGCAGGCAGATCGAAATACAGCAACTTGCAGCGCGCGTGGGTCGGAATCGGCGACCTGCGCGGCGTCGCCTGGCTGATCCGGCGTTCCACGCGCACGGTCGTCGACGAAGTTGTGCGTTCGGGACATTAGGCTCGCGTTGCCCAGGCAATTGCCGCGCGGTCGGACTTTCGGAGCAACTGGGTTCCATGACGTATGGACCCCCGCGACCTGGCGAAAAACGCCGAGCGGTTCACATCTTTGAAGCCGAACCCGTCAAGCATCTTCGACTTTCCGTTGACATGTCCCTTGGTGGGGATATACTGCGCGGCTCCCACGAGCTGTGGGCCCCTTTTTGAGGGTGGTGCGGTGATGCGCTACGGCGGTCGCGGCACGTGTTCTTTGTCAGTGTGCGCAGGTGACTTGTGTGGGCGCCCGGCGGTAGTAACCGCCTAAGGTTCA
>JBKJSW010000161.1:0-4032 GCA_046595765.1 Ahniellaceae bacterium | reverse complement strand
CGGTCGTCGTGACCGAGTAGCCTGCGGTCAACGCCTCACCGCCGAGGCGCGCGATGGCTTCCTGGCGCACCATCTCCGCCAGGTACGGCGCATTCATCTCGAGCTTGGGCTGGTGCGGCGCGGCGCGGTCCGGGGTCGCCACCGCGTCGCGGTAAACGGCAGGAGTGATGAAACCCTCGTCGCGCATCCGCAGCAGTACGTAATCGCGGCGTTGCAGGGCGCGCGCCGGGTTGTTGAGCGGATTGCCGCTGGAAGGGAACTTCGGCACCGCCGCCAGCATCGCGACCTCGGGCAGCGTCAGGTCCGTCAGTGCCTTGCCGTAGTAGAAATCAGCTGCGGCGACCACGCCGTACGCGCGATACCCGAAAAAGATCTTGTTGAGGTAGAGCTCGAAGATCTCGTCCTTGGTGAGCTCGCGCTCCATGCGGATCGCGAGGAAAATCTCGGCGAGCTTGCGGCTGACCGAATACTCCGAACTCAGGAAGAAGTTCTTGGCGACCTGCTGGGTGATGGTGCTGCCGCCCGGTACGCGCTTGTCCTTGGTGGTGGCAAGCAGCCACGCGGCGCGCGAGATGCCGACCATGTCGAAACCGGGATGCTCGTAGAAACGGGCGTCCTCGATCGCGAGGAAGGCCTGCTGGAGCGGCTTGGGAATGAGCTGGATGTCGACCGGGGTGCGCAGGGCCTCGCCGAAGATGGCCATCAGTTTGCCGTCCGCGCTGTAGACCTTGAGCGGAACCTGCAGCTTTAGATCCCGGATCTGCTCCGCCGAAGGCAGCTTGGGGGAGATCAGCCAGTAGGCGATGCCGATCGCGGCGACGCCAGCCAGGGCTCCGAGCAGGGCCAGGCCGACGAGCCAGCGCAACAAACGCAGAAGACGTGACATCAGGGGCAGACAATCGAACGGCGCGAGAGTATAGGTGACGTTGGCGGCGCGTTCCGGGCAGGACGCGGGCGGTCAGCAAAAGCAAGTGAGGGGGGTGCCGCGGCGGACGCACTGCGTCGAAATGTGACGGCCACCGTTGATATTCCGTTAAAGATCATATTTAATGCATTTACGCATCTTTCGCTCGTAAGGGCGCGTGCCAAGGGGAAAAAGGGTGGGGCTATTCGCCAGCAAGACACCTCCTCTGATTGGGGTGGACATCAGCTCGACCGCCGTGAAGGTCTTGCAGCTGAGCCAAACCGGCGGCCGCTATCGGGTGGAGCATTACGCGGTCGAACCGTTGCCGCCGAACGCCGTGGTCGAGAAAAACCTGGTTGAAGTGGAAGCGGTGGGCGAGGCCATACGGCGCGCCATCAATCGATCCGGCACCAAGACGCGTTTCGCGGCTGCTGCGGTTTCCGGTTCTTCGGTGATCACCAAGCTGATCCCGATGCTGGCCGTCGACGCGAGCGACGAAGGACTCGACGATCTCGTGCAGGCCGAAGCCGGCCAATACATCCCGTATCCGCTGGAAGAGGTGAGCCTCGACTACGAGATCGTCGGTCCGGTCAAGGACAACCCGGAGATGGTCAACGTGCTGCTGGCCGCCTCGCGCACGGAAAACGTCGAGGCCCGCGCCGCCGCGCTCGAAGTGGGCGGCCTTGAGGCCAGGGTCATCGACGTGGAAGCTTTCGCGATGGAAAACGCTTTCCAGCTGGTGTCCGAGCAGCTGAGCGTGCCGCGCGATGGGCTGGTCGCGGTGGTGGACATCGGCGCCACCATGACCACACTGATCGTGCTCAAGAACCAGCGTGCCGTCTACACGCGCGAACAGGTGTTCGGCGGCAAGCAGCTCACCGACGAAGTCATGCGCCGCTACGGCCTTACTTACGAGGAAGCCGGCCTTGCCAAGCGCCAGGGCGGCTTGCCCGAGTCCTACGAGATCGAGGTGCTGGAGCCGTTCAAGGAGGCGATGGTCCAGCAGATCAGCCGCCTGCTGCAGTTCTTCTACGCCGGCAGCGAATATAGCCGCGTCGACCAGCTGGTCATGGCGGGCGGCTGCGCGTCGATTCCCGGCGTGAGCGAGATGGTGCAGGAGCAGATGGGTGTGCCGGCGATTATCGCCAACCCCTTGGCCGGCATGTCGTTGTCGTCGCGCGTGCAGGCGCATTCGCTGGCGCAGGACGCCCCAGCGCTGATGATCGCCTGCGGCCTTGCGCTGAGGAGCTTCGACTGATGGCTAGAATCAATCTCCTCCCCTGGCGTGAACAACGCAGGAAGCAGCGCGAAAAGGAATTTTTCGCGATGCTGGGCGCGGCAGCGGGTGCCGGCGTCCTGGCCTTTCTCGGCCTGATGCTGTTCTTCAGCGGCCAGATCGATGGCCAGCTGGCGCGCAATGCCTATCTCGAGGGCGAGATCACCCAGCTGGACGTCAAGATCAAGGAGATCGAGGCGCTCGACAAGACCCGCGACCAATTGCTGTCCCGGAAGAAGGCAATCGAGGAACTGCAGGCCGACCGCGCCCGCATGGTGCACCTGTTCGACGAGCTGGTCCGCACGGTGCCCGACGGCGTGCATCTGTCTTCGGTGAAGCAGAACGGTGAGATCCTGACGCTCGAAGGCATGGCCGAGTCGAACACGCGGGTTTCGACGTACATGCGCAGCCTCGACGCTTCACAATGGCTCGAGAACCCCGATCTCGGCATCGTGCAGACCAAGGCCGACAACAAGCCAGCCGATCCACGCAATCGATATTCGTTCATCCTTCGTATCACGTTGTCAAAGCCGCAGGGTGCGAAGACGGAAGAAGGCGAATCGGTTGATGATCTTCCTGCGGCGGCGGAGGGTGGCGTGCCTATCCCGCCCGCCCCCACGGGAGGCGCGACATGAAATTTGCCGACTTCCGTAATCTCGATTTCAATCGTGCTGGCAGCTGGCCGCAGGGCGTCAAAATCACCTTCTGTGTGTTTCTGTTCGCGCTGCTTCTCGTCGTCGGATACTGGTTCAAGATCCGTGGCCAGCGTGAGGAACTCAAGCAGCACGAGGCCACCGAGGTCCAGTTGTTGCAGACGTTCACCGACAAGCAGCGTCGGGTGGTCAATCTCGACGCGTTGAAGAAGCAACTCGAGGAGATGCAGGAGATCATCAAGAAGATGATCGAGCAATTGCCGAGCAAGACCGAGATGCCGGACCTGCTCGTCGACATCTCGCAGACCGCGCTCTCGAGCGGCCTCGACAACCAGAAGTTCGAACCCGGTCCGGAAGTTCCGAAGGAGCTTTACGTCGAGAAGCCGATCTCGCTGAAGATGGTGGGCGGATTCCACCAGTTCGGGCATTTCGTCAGTGGCGTCGCTTCATTGCCGCGCGTGGTGATACTGACCATGCACGACATCTCCCTGCATCCTGAGCAGCCCGGTACGGCGCTCACCGCCGGCGGGCCGCTGGTGCTCGAGGGCACGGTCAAGACTTACCGGTATCTGGATCCTGAGGAAGCCGCGGCGGCAGCCGCTGCTTCCGACCAACCCGCGGGCGCGATTCCGCCAGTTCCCGCAGCCGGGGGGCTCTGACCATGCGCATTCGAGTCGAAACGGCGCGGTTGCTGATCCTCGGGCTGGCGTCACTGCTGCTCATGGGTTGCACGCGCAGCACCGACGACCTGGTCGCGAAGGTGGAAGCGATCAAACAGGAGCGCGGGGAGCCGCTGGATCCGATTCCCGTGATGCAGACATTCGAGACATTCAGCTACGCGGCAGACAACCTGCGCGACCCGTTCACGCCGAGCGTGGACGAGGAAGACGCGGGTGGAAGTGGGCCACGGCCTGATCCGAATCGCGCGCGCGAGACACTGGAATCGTTCCCGCTCGACACGCTCGACATGGTCGGTTCGATCCGGTCCGGCAAGTCGCTGACGGCATTGATCAAGGATCCGGATGGCGTCGTGCACCGGGTCCAGGGTGGCAAGTTTCTGGGACAAAACTACGGCCAGGTCATTGCGATCTACGAGGATCGCGTGGAGCTGATCGAACTCATTTCGAACGGGTCGGGTGGCTGGACGGAACGACCCGCTTCGATCGCGCTGGATCAAGAGTAGGCGTTGGGGACCACGA
>JBKJSW010000452.1:0-10528 GCA_046595765.1 Ahniellaceae bacterium | reverse complement strand
CGCGCCTCGCAGCAACGCGGATCCACGCCCCATAGAGCCGAGCTACGCTCGGCGGCAACAACCACGATTGCCTCGCCGGAAAGTACAGCGGACCTCAGCTCCGCTCTACAGGATTCCGGCTCAGGACCACGCCAGTCAAGAAGTGGTCGCAGAGGCGGTGCGCTTCGTTGCGGGCACCGATCGGCCACCCTCGACGCGGCGACGCGCTCGCAACCAGGTCTGAACGCGTGCGTGGCGCTGCAGTACTGCGCGCCGCATCGACCGCGGCGCACGGTGACGCGAGTTATTCGAATCCGTTGCCGAAGAGGTCGGACGCTGCGGACCAGTCGCCGATCTGGAGGAATGCGGGGCCGGCGCTCTTGCAGACCATCGAATCCTGCAGCGCCGTAATGCCGCCCTCTGCGGTACGGTCGCGAACGCTTGAGCGGTAATACACCACGACGTCCGTGCCCTCTCCGCCAGCGCCGTCGAGGTCGCCACCGTTGGCAAGGTTACCTTCGCGCATGCCGCAGTCGCTCAAGGCGTAGTTCGAGGTGTCGGCGTATTCGTTGGTCACGTAACTGGTGCCAATGACATCCGCGAGATGGAAACCACGACCTGACTGGTTGGCCGTGGTGGTGTAGTCGCCGCTGGTGGGAAGCATCCGGTATCCGCGCCCGCTCACCGTGTCGCGAACCGCCCAGGTGCGCTCCGTTGCGCACGAAGGCGTCGTCTGGGCGTTGCAGCGCAACGATGCGAACTCGGTCGGCTGCACGACGTCGCTTTCCAGCACCACGTCGTTGGCGGCACCCTCGATGTCAAAATCCAGTCGCCAGTAATTGTGGTGGTAATGCGTGATGCTGTTGTTGGTGCCGTCGGCATTGCCGAACCCGAACGTCGGGTCGAAGGAGCCGTCCGCGTAGAACGTCATGCGGCTGGAGTAGAGATACCAGGCGGCGTTGTACTGCGTGGTCAACGTTACGCTGCCGGCAGAACTTTCGATCGCGACGCCGCTGAAGCAGTCGGCACTGGTACGCCCGGACACCTGAAAGGGACAGGTGCCGAACGACTGGGTCGGCTGCGACGGGTTTTGCGACCGATCGCAGCTGGTGGTGACCGGAAAGGCTGTCGCGCTGCCCAACTGGTTCCGGACTGTCGCCGGCGCGATGAACGGCGAGTTCTCGTCCTTCCAGTCGCGATAACAGGTGGTGCTGGATCCGCCATTGCTCCTGACCGTGTACTCGGCAAACAGCATGGGCGAGTGCGCGCGCTTGAGCACCAGCCGTCCCTTGTAGGTGACGTTGCGGAGTTCCATGCCCGAACCGCGCGGACCGGAACTGAGGCTTGGAGGCAGCCAACACATTTCCCAGATCGGTGCGGCCGGCGCGGCGGGCCACACCAGCAGCGACTCGGGTGCCGTACACGTCAACGCCGCGGCGGCGGGCGGAGCCGCCAGCGACAGTGCGATTCCAGCCAATGCGACACCCCAACCCAGCACGGTCCTGCTCATGTTTCTTTGCCCTTATTGGTGGCGGCATCCGCCGCTGGTTTCAGATCGTGGTCGTAATCGCGTATCACCACGCGCGCCGTCATCAAATCTACAATCGAGTGCACGAGGCGAATGCGCCCGGCATCCCTGACGGCGAATACATGTACGCAACGGGAGCGCATATTACACGCTGACACGGCAGGGTCCCGGAAGCTGAATCCGCCGTAGTAGGTGGCATCCGCCGTCAGCTGCGGCGCGATGTGCGGGTCGCGCTTGACCACCTCGATGGCGAAGGCAAGCTCCGCTTCCGTGGCGTTGAGCGTGAGCGCTGGCCTGTTTTCGAGCAAGCGCAATTTGCCGTCCGCGCCAAAAATACGCTGCACGGCGACGCCATTCGCGTAGTCCCACAGGTACTGCACCCGCCAACGCTCTTCGCCCTGCGGCAGCTTGACCTCGTCGAAGTACTCGCGAATCAGCACCAGGTCGCGTCCGTCCACGGTGCGTTCGTGCTTGAGTCGCTCGAGTACGGCCGCGCGCGGTGCTTGGGTGACCTGTTGCGTGGTGCATCCCGAAAGGACCAGGGCGGCGAACGCGACGACGCCGGCAAGAGGATATGTGTTCAAAGGGTGGATCCGCTGTCGGTGCCGACGTGGATGGGTGCCGACTTGCCGAGTAGCGGGTCGTTCCAGAGGTCGTACACGAACTGGCCACGCGACTTGTTGGCCGGCCCCACCGTGAAGTTGCGGTTACACATTGCGTTCTCGGTGGGTTGGCTGTTCTCCACAGCCTCGTTGCGGAGGAATTCGATGTAGTCCTTGCTCGACGTCTGGTACTCGAGGGTCGCGGTGACGGTGATGGGCGCGACCGCGCCGGGTGCGGTGAACGTGTAGGCCGTCGTGTCGTAGTTGACGAGGATGCCCGAGCCGGGTGAGGTCTCGGGATAGCTGTAGCCCACCGGCCGTACCTCCAGGCCTTGCGGATCCGCGGGCGTGGCGGGGCGGAAACCTTCGGGCGGGATGCGATTGTCCTTGGCGATGCAGTTGTTGAGGACGAAGTGGAACTCCTTGCGACCCTGTGCATCCGTGGTCCTGCAGGTGGTGCCATTCCACACGCCCTGCAGGGTCTCGTAGATCTTGAGTTGCGGGTCGCTGGCAAGGACACCGGTAGCTGGATTCCAGGCTCCGCTCTCGAACACCAGCGTTCCTGCCGAGTCACGCGCGACCACGTGCAGCCACATGCGGCGACCTTCGGAGTAACCGGTTGGCAACTTGTGCCCACCGAGATTCGTGACGCGCACACGCGCGGTGACAGGGCTGGCGCCACCTGCCCATGGTTCGAGACCGACATCGAGGGTGGCCGTGCGCTGCTGCAGCAGTTCCAGGCTCCATGCGATGGTGCGATCGAAAGCGTCGTCGCGGCCGAGAGCACCGCCGTACAGCGATTTCAGGACGCGCAACGGCCAGACGCCGCCGCCGACGAACTCGTGCACGGGCAACTGGTTGCGCCGCGAACCCTCGGCATTGTTCTGGCAAGCTCGCGCATTGGGCGAGGCGGCGTTCCGCATGTGGCAATCCTGGCAATCGACATTGCCACGCGATGCGACTGGCGGCGTCCCTTCGAATTCAAAGGAATCGATGAACAACGTGTCGCCGAAACGACTACGCGACCATTCGGCGTACGTCCGCTCGGCTGGAAATGCGCGACCGGTGTCGACGCCGTTCGCAAGGATCAGCGTCTGCAGTGGCTGGCCGCCGACTTCCGGCGATGAAACGTCATGGCAGGTGCCGCAGATCGCGCTGCTCGCGGTGAACTTCGAGTACTTCGCATTGTGTGGCGCCTCCAGCGGATCGTTCGGCGTGTAGTTGTAGGGCCCGTAGCGGCATGGGCCGAAATTGCCATCGCAACTCGCGTTGTCGTCGATGAAGAAATTACCGCTGCCGAACTGCGGCGCCACTTCCCCGAGCGAACCCTTCGGCGTCATCCGATGGCACATCAGGCAGGTCACGCCGGAGTAATCGTTTTCCTCGCCATCGTTCGCCGCATGATTGCCTTCCAGCAAGCACCCGTTGGTGCCGTTGACGAGTCCGCCCTGCCCGTCCTTGCGGACATGTCCCTCGAGCCATCCGCTCGGGGTGTGGCAGCGCAAGCACCAGTCGCCGGATCCGGGGATGTCGCGCTCCGCCACGTCCAGCGCGGCCCAGAACAAGGGGTCGCGCGTCGCGTTCGACATGAGCGAACCCGACCACGAACTGTGGGGCATGAAGGCCGCTTCGTCCGCGGTAAACCCACCGTGGCAGGTCTGGCAGAAGGAAGGCGGATCAACCTGGAATGTGAGTCCCGGCTGGGTGCCGTACGGTGTGAAATTCGCTGCACCTCCCGCGACCTGGTGCGGCCGCGCGCCCATCGCAGCGATCGACGCGGTGCTCGCCAATGCAATCGTGAGCAGGAGTAGACAGAACAGCTGGACGCGCCGGTTTGCCCATGTCGATCCAGGCACTAGTCGTACCCGTGGGCAAAAATTACGTCGCTATCGGGCACCAGTGCCGTCACGAAGTACGCGGCCGGAATGCCGGCCTCGGCGACGCCCAGGCGCGACGTAGTCGTGAACGGCCTGGCGCTCGCCACGAAGCCGAACGAGAACAGCGTGCCCCAATTCAACTCGTTGCCCGCAGGCGCCCTCCATTCGACGCGCCCGTTGCCGACCTGGAACGTCCAGTTGTTCGAGGGATCCGCGTCGCCGTCATTGAACGTGATGTCGGTGAGGCTGTCCGCGCGCACCGGGATCGAGAAGCTGTTGAAGCCAAGGTTCCTCAGCACTTCGAGGTTCGGCGATGTGCCCTGCGTGACCGCGCGGGAGAAATCATGGTTCATGACCGCGAAGTTGTAGCGGAAGCTGCCGCCGCCGAGATCGATCACCTTGACGGCGACCTTGGCGTGGCCTTCGTCCGCCAACAGTTCCTGGTTGCTGGCCAGCGGGCCGGGCGCGGACGGATCGACCCAACGGTCGATCGCCGGACCAAGGCGGAACGGCGTGCCGTTGGTCGCGCTCCAGGAATTTCCGCTCGCGGTGTACGCGCTGCTGAAGGGACGCGTGCCCATCGTGTTGTAGATGTTGATGTCGTCCTGAACGATGTACCAGGACTCGAACAGCCATGTCGCTCCCGGATTCGAGGCGGACGCGATATCGGACTCGCGGACCAGCAGGCGGCGCTCGAACGCCCCCGTGCTCACCGCGTTCTCGCTGCCGTCGCAGGCGGTGTCGAAGATCGAACGGCAGCGGCCGAATTGGCCCGTCGCTGGAATGATCTCGCGCCGTGGTCCGAGATCGCTTGGATTGTCGTTGTTGCCGGTGCCGTAGGTGTCGCTGCAGGAACGCCCGAGGATATGCCCGCCATTGCTGTTGTCGCAGCCGGCACCGACATTGATGGTCAGGAACGCATGCTTCACGCCCGAGCGGCCGACCTGGGTCAGGCCACCGTTCGCGTCGAGCCGGTAGAGGTTCCAGATGAGGTACGGATGTTGATCGTTGCCTGGATACGGATAGGTCCACGGACTAACCGTGAACTTCTCGTACCACGATACGTCGGCAGTGTGCAGCGCGGTGCTGGTGCCGAGGGGATCGCCGGGAATGGTGGCGGTCGCGGTCCCAGGGTTGCGATTATTGACCAGCGTCGACGAAGGCACGAACTTGACCTGTCCGTCGCTGGCGCCGCCGGGACCGTCGCACGAAAGGCAACCACCATAGGCCGCGGTGAAGGCCTGCATGAACACGTCGGCCTGGTAGATCGCTCCCGGGAAACCGGCCACTGCATCGCCGTGGAAATTCGGATCGCCGCCAATCTTGGGGGTTGCTGCGCTGCGCGCGCTGACTGGCGCCAGCAGGCGGAGCTCCGCGGCGAGTGCGTTTTCCGCGTCCGGCCGTCCGAGACGCTGCGCCAGTTCACCCGTAATTCGCAAGTCCGCGCTGCGGATGCGGAAATTCTTGCCGCCATCGATGAATTCGTACATCAGCTTGTCAGCGTAGAACCAGACGCTGCCATCGGCGCCGACGAAATCGATCCGGATCGCCTCGGCCGGGCGCACCACGAATCTCGGCGATGCCCACTCGAACTCGCCTGCGCGGCCCGACAGACGAAAGCCGCCCGCAAGCTGTCCACCCCCGCCTGCGATCGCATCGATGACGATGCCGCCGCCATCAATGGCGAAACTCGAGCCAGTCGTCAACGCGAGGTCGAAGCCTTTCTCGTGCGGTGCGGCGTTGGTCTGTAGACCCTGCACCTGCGTGATGCCGAACTCCGACAGCAGCGCGTGGTTCCAGCGGAGACGCACGGCACCACCGCGGGTGACGGCGCGAGGCTGGTCGCCAGAGAGCGTCTTGATGCGCGTTAGCGGCGCGTGAAAATCGGTGGGCGCGATCGGGTCGGCAGGCGCAGTGGCAGCCCAGCCGAAGCTCATGGCGCACGCCAATCCGGTGGCGGTGAAGCGGCGGATCGACAGTTTCATGGCAGAGCTCCGGGCAAGCTAACCCTCAAAGCTTATCCCGACTCCGGACTCCCTGCCACTGAGCAGCGTGCTTCCGGAACCACGTTCGCACAATTATTGACACCGTTGATCGGAGAACTGGAACGCGGATCCGGCCTCTTGCCCGACGTGCGGTCCGTTCTGTCCGGGCGGCACTCCATCGCGGCCGCAGGCAGTGCGTTAGCGCGAGACCGTGGACCGGCCGAAGAGACTATTCGGCGAGAACCGGAACCAGCGCGGTGGTTTCCTCGACTGCGGTGATCTTGATCTCGCCATCCACGACGTCGACGTCGACGCGGCCTCCCGCAACCAGCTTGCCGAACAACAACTCGTCTGCGAGCACCCGCTTGATGCGCTCCTGGATGACGCGCGCCATCGGGCGCGCTCCCATCTGCGGATCGAAACCGTGCTTGGCCAGCCACTGCCGCGCTTCGGGCGACGCGCTGAGCGAAACGTGCCGCTCCTGCAGCTGGGTCTCGAGTTCGATCAGGAATTTGTCGACCACGCGCAGGATGTGATCCATGTCGAGCGCGCGGAACTGGATGACCGCGTCGAGGCGATTGCGGAACTCGGGCGTGAAGCTCCTGCGAATCACTTCGAGTGCGTCGCCGGCGTGGCTCTGTTCGACGAACCCGATCGTGCGTCGCGACGCGAGCGCGGCGCCGGCGTTGGTCGTCATGACGATGATCGCATTGCGGAAATTCGCCTCGCGCCCGTTACTGTCGGTCAATGTGCCGCGGTCCATGACCTGCAGCAGTACGTTGAAGACGTCGGGATGCGCCTTTTCAATCTCGTCGAGCAGCAGCACGCAATGCGGATGCTTGGTGACCGCCTCGGTCAGCAACCCGCCCTGGTCGAATCCTACATAGCCCGGCGGCGCACCGATCAGGCGCGAAACGGAATGCGCCTCCATGTACTCGCTCATGTCGAGCCGCACCAGCTCGATGCCGAGCTGCATCGCCAGCTGGCGCGTCACTTCGGTCTTGCCGACGCCGGTCGGGCCCGCGAACAGGAAGCAGCCAATGGGCTTTTCCGGATTGGCGAGACCCGAGCGCGCCATCTTGATCGACGCGGTGAGCGCTTCGATCGCCTGCTCCTGGCCGAACACGACCATGTTGAGGTTGCGGTCGAGGTTGCGCAGCACGTCGCGATCCGAGGCGTTGACCTGCTTTTCGGGAATGCGCGCCATCTTGGAAATGATGTATTCGATTTCGGCGACATCGACGCTGGTCTTGCGCGTCTCGGGAGGCAGCAAGCGCTGGCGTGCGCCGGCCTCGTCGATCACGTCGATGGCCTTGTCCGGCAGCAGACGGTTGGCGATGTGGCGGACCGAAAGATCGACTGCCGCCTTGAGCGCGTCCGGCGTGTATTCGACCGAGTGATGCTCCTCGAATCGCGTCTTCAGTCCTTTCAGGATTTCGAGCGCCTCCGCGATCGAGGGCTCGACGATGTCGATCTTCTGGAATCGACGCGCCAGCGCGCTGTCTTTCTCGAAGACCTGTCGATATTCCTGGAATGTCGTCGACCCGATGCAGCGCAACTCGCCCGAGGACAGCACGGGCTTGATCAGATTGGAGGCGTCCATGGTGCCGCCCGACGCCGAACCCGCCCCGATGATGGTGTGGATCTCGTCGATGAAGAGGATCGCCTGCGGCTGCTTCTTGAGCTCCGCGAGCACGCCCTTCAGGCGCTTCTCGAAATCGCCGCGATACTTGGTGCCGGCGATCAGCGCGCCCAGGTCGAGCGCATAGATCGTGGCGCCGCGCAGGACTTCCGGCACTTCGTTGTCGACAATGCGCTTGGCCAGGCCCTCGGCCAACGCCGTCTTGCCGACTCCGGCCTCGCCGACATACAGCGGATTGTTCTTGCGGCGGCGGCACAGCACCTGGATGGTGCGTTCGACCTCGTCCGCGCGTCCAATCAACGGATCGATCTTGCCCTGCTTCGCGAGCTCGTTGAGATTGGACGCGAATTCCACGAGCGGATTGACCTTGCCGTCCTCCGCACTGTCGGCGTTTGGATTCTGAGGCGAAGGCGCTTCATTGCCGCCGTCGTGGCCGAGCTTGCCGACGCCATGCGAGATGAAGTTGACGATGTCGAGGCGACCGACTTCCTGCTGGCCGAGGAAGAACACGGCGTGCGAATCCTTTTCGCCGAAGATCGCGACCAGCACGTTCGCGCCCGTAACTTCCTTGCGACCCGAAGACTGCACGTGATACACGGCGCGTTGCAGCACGCGCTGGAATCCGAGTGTCGGTTGGGTGTCGCGATCGTCGCGCACGGGCAACACCGGCACGGATTCGCGGATCACCGCGCGCAGTTCCTCCGCCAGCCGCGGCAGCTGTGCGCCGCTCACCCGGAGCGCCTCGATCGCCGATGGGTTATCCAGCAGCGCCAGCAGCAGGTGTTCCACGGTCATGAATTCGTGGCGCGCGTCGCGCGCCTCGCGGTAGCACTGGCCGATGGTGTGTTCGAGATCTTTGCTGAACATGCGGGCTCCGACTGCCTCAGTACTTTTCCATGACGCACAACAACGGATGCTGGTTGCTGCGCGAATATTCGTTGACCTGCGTGACTTTCGTCTCCGCCACCTCGCGGGTGAACAACCCGCACATACCCTTGCCCTTGGTGTGGACGTGCAGCATCACCTGTGTGGCCTGACCGTTGCTCATTGTGAAATAACGCTGGAGGACCTCGACCACGAACTCCATCGGTGTGTAATCGTCGTTCAGCAAAACCACCTGGTACATCGGCGGCTTCGCCATCACGGGCTCGACTGCCGCAACTACGGTGCCGCTCTCGCGCGTTGGTGCTTGCTTCTCGGTGGACATGATGCGCTGAGAATCGTTCCTGTTGATCGGTCGAAAGTATAGGCCCGTGCGGGCGATTCAATGCCACCTGTTCACCTTGCGCTGGACGGAGCGCGGCGCCACCGCCAAACTCCGCGACCGCCGAAAGAATTGGGGACAAACCCCGCAAGGACAATGCCATGGTCAAGACGCTCGCTGCCGGGTTGCCGTTACAGGTCGCCGTGGCAATCGTGGCGCTCATCGCGAGCGGGCTGGCGTCCGCGCAGGCCACCGTCGACGAGGTGGAGCGCGAACTGGGTGGGGCGGACGCGTTTTGAGGCAACCGACCGTGACCCGCATCCATGATTCGCGCAGCCACGGCGGACACGACACCGTTGGCGAACCTTCGGTCTGGCGTCCACGCGTGACGGTTGCCTGCGTGATAGAGCGCGACGGAACCTATCTCCTGGTCGAGGAACTCATCCATGGGCAGCAACGGGTGAACCAGCCGGCGGGCCATCTCGAACCCGGCGAATCCCTGATCGACGCCGCAGTTCGGGAAACCCAGGAAGAAACCGGCTGGACGGTGCGGCCCACCGGTCTGATCGGCGTCTATCAATGGGTCAGCCCGAACAGCCGCGAGCAATACGTGCGCTTTGCGTTCGCCGCAGTGGCCGGACAGCACGACCCGGCCCAGGCGCTCGACGCAGGCATCCTGCGTGCCTTGTGGCTGCGACCGGCAGAGATCGACGGCGTCCACCACCAGCCGCGCAGCCCCATGGTGTTGCGCAACATCGAGGACGCGCAGCGCCGGCCTCCGCTGCCGCTTGACGTGCTGCACGCGTATCCCCTCGCTGGCTGCATCTGATCCGCACATGATCATGGTCGGAGTGTCGGGCGGCGTGGATTCCTCGCTTGCCGCGGCTTTGCTGGCGGAGAGAGCAGAACCCGTCGCGGGAATGTTCATGCAGAACTGGGACGACGAGACCAGCGGCGGGTGCCGGGCGGAGGATGATCGCCGCGACGCTGCCGCCGTCTGCGGCCTGCTCGATATCCCGTTCCACGCGCGCAACTTCGCCGCCGAGTATTGGGAGCGCGTGTTCGCCGATTTCCTGGCTGAATATGCCGCCGGGCGCACACCGAACCCGGACATCGCCTGTAATCGGGAAATCAAGTTCAGGACATTCATGGACCATGCGCGATCGCTGGGTGCCGAACGCATCGCGACCGGCCACTACGCACGCGTCGACGTGCGTGACGGCCGCTGTCGCCTGCTCCGCGCGGTCGACGCCGCCAAGGACCAGACGTACTTCCTGCATGCACTTGGACAGTCGCAACTGGCGGCGACCGTGTTCCCGCTCGGCGCCTTGCGCAAGCCAGAAGTTCGCGCGCTGGCTGCAGAGCGTGGACTGCCGACGGCGCGCAAGAAGGATTCGACCGGCATCTGCTTCATCGAGCCGGGCAACTTTCGCGCGTTCCTCGCGCGTCACCTGAGCGTTACCCCAGGCCCGATCGAGGACCCGGACGGCCAGTTGCTGGGGGAGCACGCGGGGGCTGCGCTGTACACACTCGGCCAGCGCGAGGGCCTTGGCATCGGCGGACGTCGCGGCGCGGGCGACGAACCCTGGTTCGTGGTGGGCAAGGACATGGATCGCAATGTAGTGATCGTCGACCAGGGCGATTCGCCGCTGTTGCGCGCGAGCCGCATGCGCGTGGGTCCGGTGCACTGGATCGCCGGCGAGCCGCCGCC
>JBKJSW010000139.1:0-4533 GCA_046595765.1 Ahniellaceae bacterium | reverse complement strand
GGCGCACGATGTCGCACTGCTGCGCCACTTCACGCTGCGGGCCCTGCGCGAGCGCTTCGAAGGCACTCTGACGGGAGCCGGCTGGGCGTTCGTGCAGCCGCTGGTGATGCTCGGTGTCTACAGCCTCATGTTCGTCACCGTCATGCGCGCGCGACTCCCCGCCAGCATCGACCTCGCTTTCGTGCCGTTCCTTGCCGTGGGACTCTGGCCCTGGACGGCATTCGCCGAGAGCCTGACCCAGGGCACGACCGCGATCCACGACAACGCATCGCTGCTGTCGAAAGTGGCACTGCCACGCGCGGTACTCGTCCTGTCGCGGGTCATGGCGTCTTTCGCGCTGCATGGTCTCGGCTTCGTGCTGATCCTCGCCGCACTCGCGCTGCTCGGGCATCCACTGCGCTGGAGCGGCTTGCCCATCGCGCTGGGACTTTTCTGCCTGCTGGCCGTCGCGGCCGCGGGACTCGCACTGGCGCTGTCCGCGGTCCAGGTCTTCGTGCGCGACCTCGCCCAGGTCATCGGCCAGTTACTGATGGTGGGCTTCTTCCTGACGCCGATCTTCTACCCGCGCGAGATGCTGCCCGCTGGACTCCAGCCGTTGCTCGATGCCAATCCGATGACTGCCTTCGTCGAGGCATTCCGCTGGAGCCTGTTCGGGGCGGGCGAGCCTGGATTCGGCTGGTGGGCGCTATTGTGGTTTCCACCTGCGGCGCTTGCGCTGGGCTGGTTCGTGTTCCAGCGGCTGTCGAGGCATTTCGAGGACTTCCTGTGAGCGCGCCGCCGCTGGTGCGGCTCGACAACATCGGCAAGGACTATCCCCAGGTGGTGCGTCCGTCGGACCGCCTGCGCGCCATGGCGCGGCTGTTGCGTGGTGCACCGCACGTCAACCCCATCACCGTTCTCGACGGGGTGTCGATGTCGATCCGCCCCGGCCAGTCGCTCGGCGTCATCGGCGAAAATGGCGCCGGCAAGTCGACCCTGCTCAAGATCCTGAGCGGAGTGCTTGCGCCGACGCGGGGCACGCTCGAAGTACGCGCTTCGCTGGGCGCGCTGCTCGAACTGGGCGCCGGTTTCAATCCCGAACTGCGCGGCCGCGAAAATATCGAGATGGCAGGCACGCTCATGGGATTCAGCGCTCGAACCTTGTCCGAAAAGATGGGCGAGATCATCGAGTTCGCCGACATCGGCCGCTGGATCGACGAGCCGGTCAAGCATTATTCGAGCGGCATGGTGGTGCGGCTCGGCTTCGCGCTGGTGGCGGCGCGTCGGCCGCAGCTGCTCATCACCGACGAGGTGCTCGCGGTCGGCGACGAGGCGTTCCAGCGCAAATGCATTCGCTGGATCGAGGAATATCTCTCGGGCGGCGGCACCCTGATGCTGGTGTCGCACAGCATGTTCCATGTGCAGAAGCTCTGCAGCCAGGCGTTGTGGCTCGACCACGGACGCCAGCGCGGCTACGGCGATGTACACGAGATCACGCAGCAATACCTCGCCTTCCAGGAACGGCGCATCGCCGCGCAGGAGGAGGCGACGACCGTGACGCGTTCGGGACAGGAATTCGAAGTATCGGAACTCGCGCTCAACGGCATCGTGCAGCAGACCGCGCTCGCGCTCGACGCGGACAACGGGCTCGAAATGCGCATAGACGTGCGTTCGCGCGATGGCCGCGTGCCATCGGTGGCGATTGGCATCGTGCGCGCGGACGGTACGCCCGTCTACGGAGTGACCAGCACCATGGCCGATGCCCGCCCGCGACAGGTCGACGCGGCGACGTGGCGTTTCCGTGTGCGTTTCGATGCCCTGCCATTGCTGCCGGGTGGCTATCTGGCGCGGGCGCATGCCATGGACTCCGAGGAACTGCGCCTGTTCGACACCGTGGAACGGGGTTTCTCGGTGCGTGGCGCGACCCGCGAGCTCGGCATCGTTCGGCTGCAACACCAGTGGATGGCCGGCGAATGAGCTTGCCCACGATCATCCTTCCCGTCTACAACGGCGCGGACGTGTTGCCTGCGTGTTTCGACAGCCTGTTGCGAACCTTGCCCACGGATTCGCGGGTCGCTCTCGTCGACGACGCTTCGCCGGATCCGGCGGTGGCGCCCCTGATCGAGGGATTCGCGCGCGCCGCGGCCTTCCGCGTCGACATCGTGCGCAACCCACGCAACCTGGGATTCGTCGCGACTGTCAACGGCGCGATGGCCGCGACGCGCGCTGACGTGGTGTTGCTCAACAGCGACACGATCGTGACGCCGGGATGGCTCGAGGCCCTGTCACGGTGCGGCGCGTCCGATCCCGCAATCGCCACGGCGACACCCTGGTCGAACAATGCCGAGATCTGCTCGCTGCCAGCCTTCTGCCGCTCCAATCCGATGCCCGACGACATCGATCGCGTCGCGGGCGTAATCGCGGGCGTGTCCAGCCGCACCTATCCGGAGTTGCCGACCGGCGTGGGCTTTTGCATGTTCGTGAGCCGTGCAGCGCTCGATGCGCTGGGCGACTTCGACGCGGCGACATTCGGGCGCGGATACGGTGAGGAAAACGATTTCTGCCGCCGAGCGGCGCGGCACGGCTGGCGCAACGTGCTCTGCGACGATGCGTACGTCGCCCACGTCGGGCATGCGAGCTTCGCCGACGTCAACCTCTTGCCCGGCGGTGTCAATCAGGCGCGGCTGGAGTCGCGCTATCCGGACTACTCGCGCCTCGTCGCCGAATTCATCGCGCGAGACCCGCTGGCGACGCTGCGCGAGCGCATCACGCAGCGGCTGGGCGTGGACGCGCCGCAACGCAGCGAGGCGGCATGAACGACGCCCTGGAGTTCACCGGCGAACGCTTCACGCCGGAGTGCGTGCGCGAGATCTGGTACGAACATTTTCATCGTTATGCGTTCGCGGCGCCCGTCGCGCGCGGCCGACGCGTGCTGGATGCCGCTTGCGGAGAGGGCTACGGTTCGGCGCTGCTCGCGGCAAAGGCGGAGTCGGTGCTGGGTGTCGACATCAGCGCAGCCGCGGTGTCGCACGCGCGCGCGCGCTACGCGCACATGTCCAATTTGCGCTTCGAATGCCACGACGCGACTGCGCTCGACACGTTGCCCGATGCGTCATTCGACCTCATCGCGAGCTTCGAGACGCTTGAACACGTCGAAGCACAGGATCGAATGCTCGCCGGCTTCCGGCGACTGTTGGCGCCCGGGGGCGTGTTGCTCGTGTCGTCGCCGGACAAGGCGCAATACAGCGATGCCGCGGGACACGACAATCCCTTCCACGTGCGGGAGCTCTACCGCGACGAGTTCGAGGCGCTGCTTCGCGCGCACTTCCCGGCGCAGCGCCTGTTCGCCCAAAAACTGCTATTCCAGGGTGCGCTGTGGCGGCTCGAGGGCGGTGACGGGCGTTTCGCCGCGAACGCCATGGATGCGGGCGATGCCACGATGGGCGAGGGACTTGCCTACGCGCCGATGTACTACCTCGCCGCCTGCGCGCTCGATGCTGCGTCGATCGACGCGCTGGCGCTGCCCGACCTGCACCTGTTCGGGGATCGCGCCGAGTCCGTGTACTCGCACTACAACCGAGAAGTCGGTCGCGTGATCGCCGCAGGACACCGGCTGCAGGAACAGGACGAGCGCATCCAGGTGCTGGAAGCCGAGCGCGCCCGCCTCGAGTCGGCGCTTCAGGAAGCACGGCGCGATGCGCGCGCGCTGTCGTGGTGGCAACGGTTGTGGGGGCGGTGAGCGAGCCTGCGCCTGACGCCACGATCGCGGCCATCGTGGTGAGTTTCCGGAGCGCCACTACCCTTGACGATTGCCTGGGCCGCCTGCGGACTGCACGCGAGGTACGCGAAATCATCGTGGTCGACAATGCGTCGGACGACGACAGCACGGTGTTGGCACATGCGCATGCCCGCGAGGATGCGCGGGTGCGGGTACTGCTGAATGACGCGAACGTGGGGTTCGGGTCTGCTTGCAATCAAGGTGTACGCGCTGGTGAATCTGCATGGCTCGCATTCGTCAACCCGGACTGCTGCGTGGAGCCCGATTCACTGGCGCGCCTGCGCGACCACCTGGTCGCGGATGATGCACGAGGCCTCGTCGGTGCGGACCTCGTGGACGGGAACGGCGTACGCGATGCTGCGGCGCGTCGCCTCGAGCCCACGCTGGCACGCCTGCTCGCGGGCGGCGGCAGCCGCGCGAGCGTGGCCATGCCGGTTGCGGCCGGCGTGCGCATGCAGGCGGTCGACGCGATTTCCGGCGCGTTGATGGTCATGTCTCGCGAGTCGTTCGAAACGCTCGCGGGTTTCGACGAGGGCTACCGGCTGCATGCCGAGGATATGGACCTTTGCCGTCGCGCGCGCGACGCCGGATTCCCGGTATTCGTCGCCAACGACGTGCGCGTGGTGCACCTGCGTGGGGTGTCGAGCCGCACGCGGCCATGGTTCGTCGAATGGCACAAGCACCGCGGCATGTGGCGCTATTTCCGCAAGTTCGAGGGTCGCGAATCCGGTGTCCTGAAGCGGGCCTTCGCGTTCCTTGCAGTGTCGGCGCACCTG
>JBKJSW010000226.1:0-5613 GCA_046595765.1 Ahniellaceae bacterium | reverse complement strand
TGCGCCGGATCGTCGCGGCCAGCGCGATCGCGCCGCCCTGCGAAAAGCCCGCGAGGAAGATCCGCGCAAGCGGCGTGCCCCGCTCGACTTCGCGCGCGACCAGGCGTTCGACCGTTGCGACCGACTCGCGCACGCCGTCGGCGTCTTCGCGATCGGCGATGCTCGTACCGCGGATGTCGTACCAGGCGCGCATGCGCATGCCGTTGTTGACCGTGACGGCGCGCACCGGTGCATGCGGGAAGATGAAGCGGATGGCTGGCCACTCGGGGCGCACCAGTTGCGGCACGAGCGGCTCGAAGTCGTGGCCATCGGCCCCGAGGCCGTGCAGCCAGATCACGCTGTGGGTCGGCTTCGCGCCGGAGAGGACTTCAACACCGTCGAACATGGAGTGCGCGCGCTGTGGGGGTGCACGCAGGATAGCGTTACTCCCGGCAGCCGCGCCGACCCGAAGCGCAGAGCCGAGCTGCGCTTGGCTTGAGCGGGATGCGTGCAGTCTGTAGAGGCTGCCTTCAGCCGGGAGAACGCGGTGGGTAGCTCCGCTCTCATCAAACACGACTCGCCGGCAAATGCAGGAGCGGGCCATGCCCGCGACCGCATCGTCCCTATGTCGCGGGCATGGCCCGCCCCAAAAAAAGGCGATCGTCGAGTGTTGCGCGACAGTGATCCGACGAAGACAGGGCGACGGCGCTGGAGGGAAGCGTGGGTGGACCCCGGAGTGGAGGGCCCGCTGCGAGGCTGGCCCGCGTCGAACGGCCAGCGTGCCTGCGCCGCCGACTACTTGTCGCGCTCGATCTCGAGCAGCTCGAGCCTGCGGTTGTCGGACGTACGCACGGTGAGATCGTTGTCGATGCGGTCAAGTTCGTGCAGGCTCGGACAGAGCGCCTTGGCAGCGATCTCCAGCCGGTCGGCACGCGCTTCGATGCGCTTTTCGATTTCCTTCTCGAGACCTTCGGCGCGCGCCTCGATCGCCTGGAGCTTGGCCTCGTCGCCGGATAGCGCGGCGCGCACGGCACTCGACGCCATTTCGCCCGCGATCGCCGGGACCATCTGCGCCACCAGCTTGCCGGCAAAAGCCGCGTCCGCGTCAGTGCCCCAGTCGCGCGTCGACTGCGCGGCGCGGATGCGCTGCTCCCATTCGCGGCCATGCTGCGACAACTCCTGGCGCAATTCGTCGAGTCGCGTGCTGTCGCCGCCGAGATGCGTGATCACCATGCCGATGGCGTCAACGGCGATCGCGACGCCTTCCAGCGCCACGGTGCGCACCCGCGGCGCCAGGGCGCGCACTTCCGCCTCGAAGCGCAGGATGCGCGCCTTGTCCGCGGCGGTCAGGCGTTGCTCGCGATTGTCGAGCCAGAGACGACCGTCGACCAGTTCGACGCGGCGCGGCAGGTCGTCTTCGCGCGTCAGTTCCAGCCGGTTCGGGTGCAGCGTGAGGTCAAACTCGCTCTCGATGTCGCAGCTGTTGAACGAACGGGCCAGAGCGAGCGGTGACGCAACCAGCAACAACGCGGCGATGATGAGCGGACGCATGGCGGCAACCTCGTGGATGTTCGGATGATTCTCGGTGGCACCCTACGCGGCGCCGCACGGCAGTGCATGTGCAGCACGTCACCGTGACTATCGACACCGATCGTCCGGACCTCACTCGACCCAGACGAATACTTCCTCCACGCCGACGCCGAAGGCGCGGGCGATTCGAAACGCCAGCTCCAGAGACGGCGTGTATTTCCCCGACTCGAGAGAAATGATGGTTTGCCGAGACACGCCGCATAGGCGACCCAGAGCTTCCTGGGTCATCTCGCCCTGCTCGAAGCGCAGACGGCGGATCTGGTTGCTGATAGGGGCGGTCATTGGGCGGCTCAGTGCCGGTCGCGCCAGTGCTGGATGGCCGTGGCTGCGTAGCCGACAAGGCCGCCCCACATCAGCGCAAAGATCAGCAAGTGCGCGATGATCAGCGGCGAGGCCCATTCCAGCTTCGCGGCCGGCGTGAGTCCCAGCATCACCGCGATGCCGATGATGCAGACCGTCAGCGCTCCGTTACCCCAGTTTGTGGCGACGCGGGCAATCTCGCGGTCGCGTTCGTCCTCCTGCACCTGGCCTTTCCACCGCATGGCCATGACGCGAGACACGATCAGCCACGCGATGATCATGGTGACCACGTCTTGCCCGATCACGCCCACTTCGGCGGCGTGCAACGAAGCCGCGGCGTCGAGTTCGCGCGCCATGACCAGCACGTAGGCCGTCATCAGGGCCATGAACAAGGTGCCGATCCAGGCCTGCCATTCACCGGGCGATACCGCCTGGTCAAGATTGCCGAGCGGCAGCCGCGACAAGGCGTAGAGCGAGCCCCAGGCGGCCAGCAGCAGCAGCGCGAATCCGCTGCTGCCGGAGTCCAGACCGATGACTGTCGGCGGTGCCGCCAGCAGCATCCAGACGGCAAAAAGTGTCAAAGCCCCAAGCCCAAGGAGGACCGTGTAACGCGTGTCGATCATGTCTGCTTCGCCGAACTAAATGTAATGCATACATTACATCTTCAACTGGCAATGTCAAGTTCACCGTACATTGCAGTGCATCGACGCTCTGCCTCACCCACCCCGCAGGCAGCGATCGAAAAAGCGCTCGGTGGTGCGCAGGCGATGCAGCTGGTTGGTGCCGAGCAGTCCGTGCTTGGCGCCCGGATAGGTCATGAGCTCGAAGCCGCGATCGCGCGACTGCAGCGCGGACATCAGCGCGGTGGTGTTCGAGAACAGCACGTTGTCGTCGGCCATGCCGTGCACGAGCAGCAGCGGCGAGGTGAGTCCGTCGATGTGCGCGAGCACCCGCGCTTGCGCATAGCCTTCGACATTTTTGGCAGGCAGATCCATGTAGCGTTCGGTGTAATGCGTGTCGTACAGCGCCCAGTCGGTCACCGGCGCGCCGGCGGCGCCGCAGGCGTAACGATTGCTCGCCTGGCCGAGCAGCATGAGCGTCATGTACCCGCCATTCGACCAGCCATGCACGCCGATCCGTTTCGGATCGACCCACGGCTGCGCGGACAACCACTCGACGCCCTTGAGCTGGTCCGCGACCTCGACCGTACCTTGCTTGCCGTACAGCGCCGCGCCGAACTTCGCGCCGCGTCGTGGCGTACCGCGGTTGTCGAGCGAGTACACGACGTAACCTCGCTGCGCCAGGTACTGGTTGAACCAGTGGTCCGCGCGCCCCGGCCAGGCATTGATGACGGTCTGCGTGGCAGGGCCGCCGTAGACGTAGACGAGAACGGGATAGCGCCTGGTCGCATCGAAACCAGGCGGCTTGATCAAGCTGTAATGCAGTGTCGTCGTGCCGTCTGCTGCCGTGAGCGTGCCGAATTCCGTGGGTCGGTGCGCTTCGCGGAACGCCGCGTACGGATGCGCGGGATCGTCGAGGCTGTTGTCGACGAGCGCCGCGATCCGCGCGCCGTCGGCGCGATGCAGGTCGAGCTGCGGCGGCGTCGTGGTGTTGGACCAGCGATCGACGTACACGCTGGCGTTGTCGGCGAACTCGACCACATGCTGCCCGGGCTGCGCGGTCAACTTCTCGATGTCACCGCCGCCGAGCAACACGCGGTACAGGTGCCGCTCGCGCGGGGTATCGCGCGCCGCCGTGAAATACACAAGTCCCCTGGCTTCGTCGACCGCCTCGATCGCATCGATTGACCAGTCGCCCGACGTCAGCGCGCGCGCATCGCTGCCGTCGGCTCCGGACACGTACACATGCTGGAAGCCAGTGCGCTCCGAACTCCAGACGATCCGTCCGTCCTTGAGGAAATGCAGGTCATCGTTGAGCGGCACCCAGGTGTCGCTCGTTTCGCGCAGCAGCGTGCGTTCCTTGCCGTTGCCGAGCGCCACCTCGACCAGTTCGAGTGAGCGCTGGCGCCGGTCCTGTCTTTGAAAGGTGAGGTGCTCCGCGTCCCGCCAGTCGACGCGAGCGAGGTAAATGTCCCGTTCCGTGCCGAGGTCGATGACGCGGCGGCCCGCGGGCGCCGTGGATAGGCCGCTGATCGGCTGCAGGAACAAATCGACCGCGACATTCGGGTCTCCTGCCGCCGGATAACGCTGTTGCACCACGTCGGTGCGATCCGAATAGATTTCAAAGCGCTTTTGCACCGGAACTGCACTTTCATCGATGCGGGTGTACGCGACCGCGGAATCGTCTGGCGCCCACCAGTAGCCCGTGTGCCGCCCCATTTCCTCATCGGCGACGAACTCGGCGACACCGTTGCCGATCGTGTCGGAGCCATCG
This sequence comes from Ahniellaceae bacterium, assembly GCA_046595765.1. Taxonomy (GTDB): domain Bacteria; phylum Pseudomonadota; class Gammaproteobacteria; order Xanthomonadales; family Ahniellaceae; genus JBBQNY01. The sequence continues at coordinate 1,350 of JBKJSW010000226.1, read as the reverse complement.
CGCGTGAGCTGGGTCGCGGCACCGCTGGCCAGCTCGATGACCCACAGGTTGCGTGCGCGCACGAAGCTCACGAAACCTCCCCGCGGCGACACCTTGGGATCGGTGACGGGGCCTTCGCCGTGCGTGAGCTGCCGCACCGCCTTGTCGCCTTTGGCCTCGAGGTCGAACCAGTACAACTCGCCGCCGAGCGGGAACAGGAGGTGCTTCGAGTCGGGCGCCCATTGGTAGTCGACGATGCCGGTCTGCCCGGCGATGCGCTGGCGCTCGCGCCTCGCCTTCTCTTCGTCAGAGAGGGTTTCGCGCGCTTCCGGCAAAACGTCGTCGGCGTTGACCAGCCGCGCGGCGGTGCCCTTGCCGACGTCGAACGCCCAGAGATCGAGCCGGTTGCGCGCGTCTTCACGACCGCGCAGGAAAGTGACCCGGCTCCCGTCCGGCGCGATCTTCGGCGCGGCAAGTGTTGCGCCCGACAGGGACTTGTCCCCGGCAATCGCTTCCAGCGTCAGCTGCCCCGCGACCAGCTGCGTCGACATCAACAGCAACATCCCGGCGGCGAGTCGCAGCATCGTTTCATTCCTCACTTCGGGTTCGTCGGATTGGCGGGCGCATTGAACAGGTTGCGGCGCTGCTCATCGGTGAAACTGGTCGTCGGCGTGGGGAAGTCGGCGGCGAGCGCATACGCGCGCACGGTCGCGGGCCGCTCGCGGATGGCATCGAACCAGCGTCTGACGTTGGGGAAATCCGCGAGATCCATCTGCTGGCGCGCATGCGCGACAATCCAGGGGTAACAGGCCATGTCGGCGATGGTGTAGTCCGCGCCGACGAGGAACTCGCGATCCGCCAGCCGGCGGTCGAGCACGCCGTACAGGCGCGCGGTCTCGCGTACGTAACGCTCGATGGCGTACGGGATCTTCTCCGGCGCGTACACATTGAAGTGGTGGTTCTGGCCGGCCATCGGGCCGAGCCCTCCCATCTGCCAGAACAGCCATTCGAGCGCAGCGGTACGCGGGCGCAGCTCGGTCGAAAGGAACTGCTGCGCCTTGTCGGCGAGGTAGACCAGGATCGCACCGGACTCGAACACGCTGACCGGCGCGCCGGCATCGGCGGGCGCGAGGTCGACGATCGCGGGCATGCGGTTATTGGGCGCGATCTGCAGGAAGTCCGGCTTGAACTGATCGCCGGCACCGATGTTGACGCGCACGATACGAAAGGCGAGTCCCGCTTCCTCCAGGAACATCGTGACCTTGTGGCCGTTCGGCGTCGGCCAGTAGTGCAACTCGATCATGTCGCTCTCCTGCAACCACGAAACCACGAAACCACGAAACCACGAAACCACGAAACCACGAAACCACG
>JBKJSW010000130.1:0-10114 GCA_046595765.1 Ahniellaceae bacterium | reverse complement strand
CGCAGAAAAACCCAATATACCCAAGCGGTTGCGTGACATCAGCGGGTGCGAATGCGACCCGCTACAGGTGGTGGCTATGGGTGGACTCGAACCACCGACCCCAGCATTATGAGTGCTGTGCTCTAACCGGCTGAGCTACATAGCCAAAAGGGGCAAAACGCTGCGCCGGGAACGGGAGGCGCACGTCTGCGAGGAGGGTCGGCGATTCTTCCGGTCGCGGCCCGGTGTGTCAAGAAAAGTCCCCTGATGGCGCGGACGCCACATGATTTTTTTGTCCCGCTCGACCGCCACGACCACCGGTAGCGCATCGTGCCTGTTGTGAGGCTGAACGGCGGTGTGGGAGACTCGGCGCATCTGATTCAGGGGGGCCCGTCGGATGATCGATCCGGACGGTTATCGACCAAACGTCGGCATCGCACTCATGCATGCCGACGGTCGCTTATTCTGGGCACGACGCATCGCACGCGACGGATGGCAGTTTCCTCAGGGCGGTATGCGCACTGACGAGACACCGCTCGAGGCGATGTATCGCGAGCTGGAGGAAGAAACGGGGCTAGCGACGTCCGACGTCGAAGTACTCGGCGCGACCGCGGGCTGGCTTCGCTATCGCCTGCCGAATCGCTACCTGCGAAGGCGCGAGAAGCCTGTATGCGTAGGGCAGAAGCAGGTGTGGTTCCTGCTGCGCCTGGTGGGAAGCGAAGATCGGGTGCGGCTCGACGCGTGCGATCACCCTGAATTCGATTCATGGCGCTGGGTCGATTTCTGGTACCCGGTCGACAACGTCGTTGCATTCAAACGCGAGGTTTACCTGCGTGCGCTGCGGCAGCTGCTGCCGAAGGCGGAGCACGCCACGTCGTTGCGCCTGTCCGAGCCCTGCTGGAACGCTTCGCTCACGGTTGCCATGCCAGAAGCGCTGGCCGCTGCCGTGTGAGGGTTGTTGACAATCATTCGCATTTGCATTTGAATGCGATGCATGTACGTCTGCATCTGCACTGGAGTGACCGAGCGCCAGATCCGTGAGGCCGCGCAACGCGGCGCATCGGATCTGACGGCGCTGCGCATGGCCACGGGTTGTGCCACCCAGTGCGGTTCCTGCGCTGACCAGGCGCAGTCGATCCTCGACGAGCAGCTCGCGCCGCAGCAGGCACCGCGCGCCCGCTTATTCGACCTGCGGATCGCCACCGCCGCCTGAATCCGCGCATCGCGCGTTTTAGCGCCGGACCCTGTTCGGCTGCTGTTGGACTGAGGCGTCGTGCAAAATCAGCGGCGCATCGCATCGCACTGCACGGGCAGGCGCCCAATGCGAGCGATTAGCGTTCCTTCGTGGCTTCGCCGGATTGCCTACACTCGGCGCCTGTCAGGCGTTGGAGTTGCAACCATGCAAGGGGATGTCGGCGTCATCCAGCATTTGAACAAGGCGCTGTACAACGAACTGATCGCGATCAACCAGTATTTCCTGCATGCGCGAATGTTCCGGCATTGGGGCTTCCGCGGCCTCGGCGAGCATGAGTACAAGGAGTCGATCGACGAGATGAAACACGCCGACAGACTGGTCGAGCGCATCCTGTTCCTGGACGGCCTGCCCAACCTGCAGAACCTCGGCAAGCTGCAGATCGGCGAAGGCGTCCGCGAAGCATTCGAATGCGATCTGTCGCTCGAACGCATGGCCGTGCCCGATCTGCGCGTCGGCATCGCACATTGCGAGTCGGTGCAGGACTACACCTCGCGCGAGCTGCTGGAGGACATCCTCGAATCCGAGGAAGAGCACATCGACTGGCTGGAAACCCAGCTGGAACTGATCGCGAAACTCGGCGAACCCCTGTACCTGCAGAGCAAGCTCAACGAGTGAAGCAAGCCCCGGGGCTAGTCGCCGCGAAGCGTGAGCAGCCGGGTCAACTCGGAGCTGGCTTCCAGGTAGATGCGTTCGAGATGTTCCGACATGTCGACCGCCGCCTGCGGCAACTGGCCCTGCCGCGCACCGGATTCAATCCTGCGAGCGTGTTCGGCGAGCTGCAGCGCGCCCAGGTTCGCGCTTGAGGACTTGAGGATGTGCGCAGGGCCGACCAGGCCCTGCAAGTCGTTGCGGAGCGCAGCGGCATGTATCTCCGCCACGTGCACCGGCGCGTCATGCAGGTAGATGCGCACGAGGTCGGCGAAGTCGTCGCCCATCATGTCGATGAGGTCGTCGACGATCTCGCTGTCGAGTGCGCTGAGCCCCGACGTCTCGGATACGGGTGCGGGCGGCGGTGGTGCGGGCGGTGGCGCCTGCGCCACGACCGGCGTCGGCGGTGGGCTGCGATGCACGGCCATGGACGCAGTGGCGACCACGACTCTCGCCGGCGAGGTTGCCGCGGCGGGCGCCTCTTCCGCCTCCTCGAACGACACCACTTCGCGGCGCTTCGCCATCACCGTGGTGCGCCCTTCCGACACGGCCATCCAGCGATCCAGCGTCTGTGACAGTGCCTTTCGGTCGAGCGGCTTCGACAGGTAGTCGTCCATCCCGGCCTGCAGGCATTTCTCGCGATCACCGAGCATGGCGTTCGCGGTCATCGCGATGATCGGCATGCGCGGCAACCCTTCGCGCGCCTCGCGTTCGCGGATCGCCCGCGTCGCGGCATATCCGTCCATGACGGGCATCTGGCAGTCCATGAGAATGACTAGTGGCGGCGGTTGCGCGAAACGCTGCGCCAAGGCGGAGGCCCCTTCTTCCGCAACGTCCACCGTCAGGCCGCCAATGGACAGGAGTCGTTGCGCGACCTGGCGATTGACCGGATTGTCTTCGACCAGTAGCACCCGGCGGACCGTGGCACGCGGCACCGATGGGTTCGACGGTTCCGGCTCGGGCGCGGCTGGCGGCTTGAACGGTGCACTCGCGTATTCGTCGATCGCCTGCGCGGGACGGACGGGTTCCGGCAAGACTCTTGCAGGCGGTGCAAACGCTCGGCTGGACGGGGGTGGTGTATCGGTCGCACGGCGCATCGGCCGCTCGGTGCCAGCTGACGCGGGCGACTGTGCGACGATCACGTCGCGCGCGTCGTTCGACCCGGCGCGCAACAGCTCGTCGACGGTCGTGAGCGGTGCATCGCTCTTGCCGTCAGCCTCCAGTGCAGCACGCAGCCTGGGCGCTTCGAAGGCCCGCGGATGGATCATCACTTGCGGATGGCGGCGCAGGTCGTCGGGCAGTTCGTCCTGCGGCTGGGTCAGCAGCACGATGCGCAGGTATCCGAGGGAGGCATCGCGCAGCAGGCCGCGCGCCATCGACTGCGCGGTCAGGCGCATGCCGGTCCAGTCCAGGAACACGAACTGGTAACCGCCGGTTTGCATCCCGCGAGGAGCTTTGGGATTGCCCCGCAACCGCGATACGGCGTCGGAAGACAGGCTGGTCTGGGTGTGCTGGATATCGGCACTCGCAAAAAACGCAGCGAGATCGCGGATGAGTGCCTGGTCGGCGCTGACCACCAGGGCACGCCCTCCGCTCACGCCCTGCTGCTCCGTGGCGATGTCACCTGGCGCTTTCAGCAACGGCACGCTGAACCAGAACGTCGAACCGTGACCCGCTGCCGACTTGACACCGATCTCGCCGCCCATGATTTCTACCAGACGACGGCAAATCGCAAGCCCCAGGCCGGTACCGCCGAACACGCGGGTGACCGAGTTGTCGGCCTGCGTGAATGGCTGGAACAGACGCGTCTGCGCCAGCGCATCGATACCGGGGCCGGTGTCGACGACGGCGAACAGGATCTGGGTGTGCGTCGTGGTTTCACCACGGCGGCCGACCTGCACGGTGACGCTGCCGCGCTCGGTGAACTTCACCGCGTTGCTCACGAGATTGGTCAGCAGCTGGCGCAGCCGTACGGGATCGCCGCGATGGATCGGACGCAGGTTCGGATCGAAGCGCACGTTGAGCGCGACGCCCTTCGCCTGGGCTGGGTGCGCCATCAACTGCGCGACGGAGTCGACGAGCTCACGCAAGTTGACGCTGACGCTTTCGAGCTCCAGCCGATTGGCTTCGATCTTTGAATAATCGAGTATGTCGTCGACGATCGAGACCAGTTGCTGCGCGGAGGCGAAAGCGGTCTCGAGGCACTGGCGCTGGTCGGTGTTGAGGGACGACGAAAGCACCACGTCAATCAGCGGCACGATGCCGTTGAGAGGCGTGCGAATCTCGTGGCTCATCGTTGCGAGGAATTCTCCCTTCGCCAGCGTCGCCGACTCGGCCTCCTGCTTGGCGAGCCGCAACTGGTTCTCCACGACGCGCAGTCGCTCGATCTCCTCGCTCTCGCGATCGAACAGCGCGGTCGGATCCATGGCCTGCAAGGCACGCCCTGGCGCACCGGCGTCCTGCGGCTGCGCGGCGTTGGTGTCGGTCAACCTGCCCAGCGAGAACCAGACGCCGCTGGCCAGCACCAGGCCGAGCACCGCGATGCCCAGGCTGATCGCCACCGGCACGCCGACGAATGCAACTACGCCTGTCAGCAGCCAGGCCAGCAACGAGACCAGAGCCAGCAGGCGCACGCGATGCATCTGGATCTCCCTGCCGACGCGGGCCATCAACGCAGCCTGACGCTCATAGCGCTCCGGCCGAGAAGTCAAAGTCCATCGTGCGGGTCGCCTGCTGGACGAAGTTGCCCTGCATGAAATCGACTCCGGTCGACCACAGCAACGCTGCGGTGGATGCGTCTTCGACCAGCGGCGCGATCACGCGCAAACCGCCTTCACGCGCGAAATTCACGAGCTTCTGCAGGTCGTCGCGGCGGCCGAGGTCGCGACCACCGCCGCTGCCATAGGTCGCAGCCACCTTTATGTAGTCGAGACTGAGTTGCTCCGCGAGTTGCAGGTGCGCGGTGGTGGCTTCCACCCCGCTGAGGCAGATGCGGCAACCCAGCCCACGCACGGCGCTGGTGAACGCGGCAGCTGGGCGCACGGCATGCGCGACCGACACCAGCCGCAGATCGATGGCGAGCAACTCGGGCTCGATGCGCCGCGCCTCGATCATCTGCTGCAGGGCATGTATGCGATCGGAATCCTGTACCGCCTGAGCCGATTGGCTCACGAAGAGGCGTGCGCGACGAAGGTTGCGGCTGCGTTCCTGCAGGATCGCCAACGTTCGCGACAGCACCCACCGATCGACTTCGCCCATGAGGCCTGAACGTTCCGCAGCCGGAATCAGATCCGCGGCGAGCACCATGCGGCCGTCCGGCGCGGTCAGGCGCAGCAGCACCTGGAACTGTTCTTCGGTCTCGCCGCGCAGCGAGGCGATAGGCTGGAACACCAGCTGGAACGAGTCGTATCGCAGTGCATCGCGGATCAGCTCCGCCAGATCAAGAGCCTGCGGGTCGCGGGCCGCGACCGGCGGCGCGTAAAGCACGGGCTTGAGGTGGGGATCGGCCATCGCCCGCGTCGCGGCGCGATCGGCCGCGTTGAGCAGGCTTCCGAGTTCGGTCCAGCCGATGGTGAGCGGCGCGATGCCGATTGCAAGGCGAATCAGGACACCCTTTCCTTCAACGTCGAAGAAGTGATCGCCGACTGCACTTTTCAGGCTGGACGCGAACTGCAACGCCTGGCTCGGGTCCAGATCGGGCTGGTAGATCACGAACGTGTCTTCGCCAAACCGGGCTACCAGGTCGGTAAACGCGACCTGCGAGGTCAGCAGCGCGCCGGCCTGCGCGATCAATGCATCAAACGCGAGCACACCGTGCTGCTCGCGGGCGAGTTGCGCGCCCTGCAGGCGGCAGAACATCACTGCACCGTGCGCACGCGGGTCGCCCGCGAGGTCTTCCGAGACACGATCGAGCAGGAATGCGCGCTCGAACAGGCCCGTGACTTCGTCGCGCGGCTCCCGGGTCTGCACGCGCTTCTGCAGCTGGCGCGCGCGGCGGATGCGATTGGTGACCGCCGAGATCAGGTGCTTCGGCCGGATGGGCTTGGTGAGATAGTCATCGCCGCCGACGTTGAGCGCATCGAAGCGGCGCTCGCTGTCCTGTTCGCCCGACAGGAAAACGATAGGTGTGTTGAGAAAGCGTTCGCGCTCGCGGATCAGCGTGGTCAGCTCGATGCCGTCGCAACCCGGCATGTTGAGGTCCATCAGGATGAGTTCCGGATCGAACTTCTCGAGTACGTCCAGCGCTTCGAGCGCCTCGAGCACTGCGTGCGTTTCGACGCCGGATTTGCGCAGGATCGACTCCGCGAACATGGACTGCGCGCGGTCATCCTCCACGATCAGCACGCGGAAAGGCGCCTCGTTGCGAGTTTCCAGCAGCGCACGCGCACGCACCAGCACGTCGCGTGCATCGACCGGCGGTGGCAGGAATACGTCCGCGCCGGCGCGCATCGCGGCGAGCCGCAGCGCCACGTCCTGGCGGGCGGCCAGGACAATCATGAAAACCCGATGCCGCCCGTTTTCCCGCGCAGCCGCGATGGCTGCCCCAATGAGGGGTAGCGCGTCGCCAAAGGCCGCATCGACGATCACGAGGTGCGGCGCGATGGCGCCGATCATCTCGGCCATTTCCTCCGGGTCTTCGAGCGTCTCCACGGTATCGCCGGCGGCTGCGAGTTCGGCGCACGCCAGTTCCGCAGGGCCCACGCCGCTGCTCAGGTGATAGACGCGCAACGCGCTGGTGCGCGGCTGGAATCCACCGCCAGCTCGCGCGCGAGTCGCGGAGATGAGCGGGGAAGTTGCGGGAGTCAGGCTGCCGAGCAGACGCGCCGCCGCGGCACGCGCTGCGTCGTCCACGACTGGCGGGGTGGGGGCCGGCGGAGGTGGCGCGAACGACGGCGGTGCAACCGCGGACGATGCCACGCCCTCGAGGGCGTCGAACGGCGGTGCCGTTGGCGTGACGGCGGCCGTTTCAACCGGCGCCTGCGCGCGCACATCTGCCGGTTCGCCAGGCTGCGTTGTCGCGGCGCGCGGCTGCTCGGCCAGCGTTTGCGACTCGCTGTCCGAACGCCATGCAAGCTCGTCGACGAGGTCGAGGATTTGTCGATCGACAGCCTGATCGGGCAGGCGGGCACCGCGGCTCAGATCGCCGAGCACCTGCTCGAGCGCGTAGAGGTTCTGGCCGAGTTCAACCAGTCCGTAACGACCACAGGTGCCCGTCAGCGCCTGCACGTCGCTGAACAACTGCGACATCGCATTGATGTCCCAGCCACCTTGGCTCAATCGCTGCACCCTTCGGTACAACGTCTCGAGACGCTTGGGCAAATGCTTCAGGAACGCGAGTTTGAGCTCGACGTTCTGTGTTACGTCCATGGGATTGGACATGCCGCCTCCTCTCGCCCAAGGATGCGCGGACCGCAGACCGCGGCCCAATTCCTCTGCAAAAGTATGCCAGAAGCCTTGCGCCGCGCGGGCTTTCGATGTCCGGACTGTGCTCGCACGGGTTGCGGGGTGGGTGCCAATGCCCTGTCGAAAACCCGGGTCGGGCGATTCGATAGTGGGGTGGTTGGCAGCAGCACCCGGCCGCGTCCACGGCAGTGATGCCGTCGCAACACCGACTACCCACCGGCGGGCATCAGAAAGGTTTGACGACCACCAGCGCGACGATGCCGATCAGCAGCAGCGCGGGAATCTCGTTGAACCATTTGAGCCATGTGACGCCGGGCCGTGCGCTGCCGCCTGCGAAGCGTCGCGCCATCAGGGTGCACGCGACGTGGAAAGCGACGAGCAACCCCACTAACGCGAGCTTGGCGTGCAGCCATCCCTGCGCGAAATAATCCGGCGCGTGGCGCACCCACCACGCCAGCAGCGCGCCACCGAAGACCAGCGCCAACGTGCCGCCCACATGAGTGATCGCCAGCAGGCGTCGTTCCATCACCACGAAACGTGCATGCGCGGCAGCTTCCTCCTCGCCGAGTTGCCGATGGTAGACGAACAGTCGCGGCAGGTAGAGCAAGCCGGCGAACCATGTCACTACAAACACGATGTGGAATGTCTTGAGCCAGAGCATGCGTTGTCCCCTGGGGCGCTATGCGCGCGAAACGGTGGCGACGACGCGTCGCCGTCGACGAAACCATCGCACGACCCACCAGAGCGCCGCGACGAGCATAACGGTGAGCAGCGCCACGCACGCGAGCGCCAGCCAGGGATAGGCCAGCGCCAGGGCGAGTATCGACAGCGCGGTGATGTCCTCGGCGAAGGAGGCGCTCCAGTTGCTGATGGGTTCAGGCGAGGTATTGAGCAGCGCCCGCGTGCCGCTCTTGAGCAGGTGGCTGGTAAGTGCGACGCCGCCGCCCGTGACGAGCGCGGCAAGGCCGGGATCCGCGCCGGTGGGCGTCAGTGCGTAGGCGGCGAGGAACGCGCCGGCGGGTACGCGCACCAGCGTATGCAGCAGGTCCCAGCCGGTGTCGACCCCCGGGATCTTGTCGGCGACGAACTCAACCACTGTCAGCACGGACGCCACGCCGATCACCAGCGGGTGCTGGACGACCGCGAGGCCTGCGGGCAGCGCCAGCCAGCCGAACGTCGCGGCGACGCCGACGCCGAACACCGTCAGGTACACGCGCACGCCGGCCAGCCAGGCGAGCGTGATGCCGAGCGCGAACATCGGAGCCGAATCGATCATCGGACCAGTATCAGTGGGGCGGGGAAGCGCGCAGTTTGCACCGTAAATGCGTCCTCGTCAGCCGCCATCTCCGCCAGGTGATCGTTTCCTGCGCCATGTCGAGTTCCTGCGCGTTAACCCGCAACGCACAGTGATGACTGCCGCTATGATCGCCAACCCGCTGTCCCGGATCGCCGCGCGTGAGCACCGCTGTTACTCCTGCCGCCGCTCGTCGCGCGACCCGCTCCGCGAATCTGCGCGTGACCCGCGGCAATAGCGAAGAACCCGCGCGGCGCGAGCCGCCGCTGCGCGAATGCGTCGCGCGCGCAGTGCGCGCGTACCTGGTCTCGGCACGCGGTCGCAGTACCGAGGATCTGTTCCGCATGGTGCTGGCGGAAGTGGAGGCGCCCTTGCTTTTCGAGGTGCTGGCGCACTGCGAGGGCAACCAGACCCGGGCGGCCGAAATCCTCGGCATCACCCGCGCGACGTTGCGCAAGAAGCTGGCCGAGTATCACGCTTGAGCGTTGGTCGAAGCCGCTTGTCACGCACTTGAGCAAAGGGGTCGTTCGTGATGCGGTTCAACACTGACGCGAAGGCCGCGACATTCGCCTCCATGCTGCTCGACCGATGAGCGACCGCGTACCCGTGCGTCGCGCGCTGCTGTCGGTATCCGACAAGACCGGCCTGGTCGACCTGGCGCGCGCACTCGCCGCGCACGGAGTGGACCTCATTTCCACGGGCGGCACCGCACGCACGCTGCGCGAAGCTGGACTCGCGGTGCGCGATGTCGCCGAAGTCACCGGATTTCCCGAGATCATGCAGGGGCGCGTCAAGACCTTGCATCCGGGGATCCATGGCGGCCTGCTCGCTCGCGCAGGCGTCGATGACGCCGTCATGGCGGCGCATGCAATCGCCCCGATCGACCTGCTCGTGGTCAACCTCTATCCGTTCGAAGCCACCACAAAGCGCGCCGGTTGCGCGTACGACGAGGCCGTCGAGGACATCGACATCGGTGGCCCGGCGATGCTGCGCGCCGCGGCCAAGAACCATGCACGCGTCGCCGTGGCGGTGGCACCGGACAGCTACGCCGAGGTCATCGAGACGCTGGAAAAGGGTGGCACCACTGCGGCGCAACGGCGCGCCTGGGCCGCGGCCGCATTCGAGCACACCGCCGGGTACGACGGTCGCATCGCCGAATGGCTGTCCGCCCGCACGGCGGACGTCGACGCCCCGGCAACCTGGCCGCGCAGTTTGCACGCGGCGCTGCGCCTGGTGACGCCGCTGCGCTATGGCGAAAACCCGCATCAGCGCGCGGCGCTCTACGTCGAGCGCGACGTTCCCGCGACCGGCGTGGTCGCGACCGCACGCATTCTGCAGGGGAAGGAACTCAGCTACAACAACCTTGCGGACGCCGACGCGGCCCTCGAATGCGTCAAGGCATTCGCGGGGCCCGCCTGCGTCATCGTCAAGCACGCCAATCCCTGCGGAGTCGCCGTCGCTGCCGACATCGGCACGGCGTACGAACGGGCCCATGCCACGGATCCCACGTCGGCCTTCGGCGGCATCATCGCGTT
>JBKJSW010000162.1:0-6027 GCA_046595765.1 Ahniellaceae bacterium | reverse complement strand
TCGGTGAGGCCGCGCGCGGCGATGACGCAGTCGACGCGCGGGAACGACAGCCCGTTCTTCGCGTCGACGAGGGTGGTCGTTGCATTCTCGAGCGCCTGCTCAAGGCGCGCCACCGAGGCCTGCACTGGGATCGGTCCGACCGCGGCGATGCACCGCCGCCAAGCGCATACACTGGGCGCGCCTCGCCGCGGCGGTGTCCGCCGGTCGGGCGCCACGCCATCGGCGCGAATTCGAGCGCAAGACGCGGAGTGTGCGAGGCGCGCGCCGCTTCCAGAATGGCCTCGGACGCACCGCCATCCAGAGAGGCACCATGAAAACCCGTACCCGCACTGCCGCCGCCGCTGCCATTACGCGTGATCCGCGCTGGGCCGCGATTGCCGCGCGGGCGCACGGCACCGACTCGACTTTCGTGTACTCGGTGCGGACCACAGGCGTTTACTGCCGTCCTTCCTGCGCAGCGCGGCTGCCACGCCCCGAAAACGTTGCGTTCCATGCGAACTGCGCTGCTGCCGAGCGTGCCGGATTCCGCGCCTGCCGACGCTGCCGTCCACAGGGTCCGAGCCTTGCAGAAGCGCACGCTGCCACGATCGCGGATGCATGCCGCTGCATCGAGTCTGCGCCGCAGATGCCGGTTCTCGCTGCGCTCGCGCAGCGCGCGGGATTGAGTCCGCACTATTTCCACCGCGTGTTCAAGGCCGTCACCGGCGTCACGCCGAAGGGCTATGCAATGGGCCAGCGCGCGCGGCGCGTGCGCGTGCAACTGGCGAGTGGCGGATTGGTCACCGATGCGATGTACGACGCGGGCTACAACTCGAGCGGCCGCTTCTACGCGGAGTCGGACGAGGTACTCGGAATGACGCCATCGCGTTTCCGCTCGGGTGGCGCGGACATCGCGATCCGTTTCGCGGTGGGCGAGTGTTCGCTCGGTTCGATCCTGGTGGCCGCGAGCGATCGCGGTGTGTGCGCCATCCTGCTGGGCGACGATCCGGATGCGCTCGCGCGGGACCTGCAGGACCAGTTCCCGCACGCGACGCTGATTGGCGGCGACGCGGGGTTCGAGCGCCTCGTGGCGCACGTGGTCGGCCTGGTCGAGTCGCCGCGCGCGGCGTTCGAGCTGCCGCTCGACGTGCGCGGGTCGGCCTTCCAGCAGCGGGTCTGGCAGGCACTGCGTGAAATTCCGGCGGGCACGACGCGGAGTTATGCGGACATCGCCGCGACGCTCGGGGCGCCGCGCGCCGCGCGCGCCGTCGCGCAGGCATGCGCATCGAACAGGCTGGCAGTGGCGATTCCGTGCCATCGCGTGGTACGCCGCGACGGCGCGCTGTCCGGATATCGTTGGGGCGTCGAACGCAAGCGCGCGCTGCTGGAGCGCGAAGCCGGCTGACCTCACGGCACCGGGTCACCGAGCGACTCCGCCATCCACGGCGCCCCCGCATCGACCACCCGGTCCGTTGCAGGACGCGGCGCGACGAGACATGACTTCCGGGTGGTTGACCTTCGCACCGCGGTGTTCTACAACTGTAGTACTACAACTGTAGAGAAGCGCCGTGGCAACCAAACGATCCGTGGTCTCGTTAAGCGACCTGCAACTCGCGGTCATGCGCGTGCTGTGGGAGCGACGCGAAGCGAGCACTTCCGACGTGGTCGAAGCACTGTCGGGCTCGCGCGGGCTGGCCCACACCACGGTCTCGACCTTGCTGACCCGCCTGGAGAAACGCGGGCTGCTCGCCGCGCACCGCGACGGGCGACAGCTTGTCTACCGCGCCAGCATCAGCGAAGAAGCCGTGCGGCGCTCGATGGTGGGCAGCCTGCTCGGCAATCTCTTCGGCGGCGATGCGCGCGCGCTGGTCGCGCACCTCGTGCGCGAGGACGAAGTTGCGCCGGACGAACTCGAGCGCATCGAGGCGATGTTGCGTAATGCGGAGGATGCGCCATGACCGAAGCACTGTTCCTCGTGCTGGTCACCTATTTCGTCCACAGCACGATTTTCCTCGCCGGCGCGTGGGCCATCGAGCGGTCGGGCATCACCCGTTCTTCGGCGGCACGCGAACTGCTCTGGCGCTGCGCCCTCTTCGCCGGGATCGCCACCGCGACTGCGCAAACAGCGTGGCCTGCTGTCGCTTCGATGCTGCGCGATGCGCGCGCACCGGTGGCCACAACCGTGGTCCACCACGCTCCCGGAGCGTCGGAGGCGGCGATGCCCGCGCTGCCGCACGGCGCGCAGGGCGAGAGGAACTTGCCGCGGTCCTACGCATTCGCGCAGCCGGCGACTGCCGCTGGCGTCGTCGCGACTCGGGGCGCCACCTGGGCGTTGCCGGCCGCAACGCGCGCCGTGGCTGACTCGCTGGTCGTCCTCTGGCTGTTGGCGGGCTTCTTAGGTGCCGTGGCGATCGTCGTGTCCATTCGCCGGCGCGCTGCGGAGCTTGCACGATTGCGACCCTGCGCCCATGCGGTCGCCGAAGCTTTCGTGCGCCGCGTGTGCGTCAGCAACGACTTGCGGGCACCGCGTATCGTCGAGGATCCTGCATCGACCAGCCCAACCGCGAACCTCGGCGGGGTGTTGACGCTGCCGCCGTGGGCATTGCGTGGCATCGAGGGCGAAAGCCTCGAAGCCATGCTCGCGCACGAACTCGGCCACATTGCTCGCCGCGACCTGGCATGGCGCGTCGCGGCCAGACTGGTGCACAGCCTGTTCTGGTTCCAGCCACTCAATGGTCTGGCGGCGCGAAGACTCGACGCACTGGCCGAGTTGGGCGCCGATGCGTGGGCGGTCGGCGCAACGGGCGACCGGCGCGCCCTCGCGCACTGCCTCGCGCGGTGCGCCACCGAACTCGGACGCGCTCGCCCTGTGCAGTTTGCCATCGCCATGACCGGCGGTTCCCCCCTGCTTCATCGCATCCAGAACTTGCTCCAGGAGAATCCCATGCAGTCCACCACCGTGCGCCCCGTCCATCGTTGGCTGATCGCGATCGCTCTGTTGCTCGCGATCGTCGTGCTACCCGTTTTCGTGATCGCGCCTGCGGTGGCAGGCCACGGTTCGCAGATCGAAATCAGCACCGGCAGGTTCGGCGGCGGCTACACCAAGGTCAACATCGACGAGGACGGACTCAAGCTCTCCGCCGAGATCCGCGGCAGTGTGCACTTCAACGAGACCGAGACCGACGTCGTCGGGCTCGGCGCAGGCGACGAGGCCTTCATCGAGGAGGTGCAGGCGGGCGTCGAGCGCCGCATCGAGTTCACAGAGAAGGGCAACACGATCATTCGTCGCTACTTCGTGGATGGGCGCATGCAGCCAATCGACACTGCCGGCCGCGCGTGGCTGCAGACGGTGGTGCCGACGCTGTTGCGCGAGGCCGGGATAGATGCCGACGCGCGCGCCAAGCGCATCCATGCGCGCGGCGGCGCCGGCGCGGTGCTCAGCGAGATCGCAATCATCCGTAGCGGGTATGTGCGCAAGGTTTACCTCAGCCGCCTCGCACGCCTTGGAACCATGCGTCCCGTCGAACTCGATCGCGCGGTCAAGCTCGCGGCCGCGATCGACTCCGACTTCGAACGCCGCGAGTCGTTGGTGGCATTGATCGAGAACCAGCAGTTCGCCGAACCGCAACAGGTTGCGCTACTCGGCGCCGTTGCGACGATCAGCAGCGATTTCGAGAAGCGCTCGGTGCTCGACGCGCTGGTGCCAAAGCTCCGTTCGGACGACAACGTCGGCATGGCATGGGCGCGTGCGGTGGCCACCATAGACAGCAGCTTCGAACATCGCGAGGTGCTGGTCGCCCTCGCCGAGCGCCGACAGCTGGCACCGACGGTCACCCGCCTCGCGCTCCGTTCGGTGGACGGCATCGATTCGGATTTCGAGAAGCGCTCTGCCCTCGAGGCCTTCGTGCGCCACGTCGCAGGCAAGCCGAACCTGACCGCCGACTACGTCAAGTCCGCGCGCGGCATCGACTCCGACTACGAGCGGCGCGTGGCGCTGCTGTCAGTCATGCGGCAAGGCCCCATCGATGCCGGCACCGCGCGCGCCGTGCTCGATGCTGCGGCCGACATCGGCTCCGACTACGAAAAGAGCGAAGTGCTGGCCGGTGTCGCCGCGCGCATGCCGAACGATGCACCCCTCATCGCGCGCTATCGCGACATCGCACGCGACATGGGCGATCACGAACGCGGCCAGGCCGAGAAGGCCCTCGACCGCTTCGCGGGCTGAGCCGCCTGATTCAGCATCGCGTCGCACGGCACGAGGAAACGCAATCCGGACTGGCGCGGCGCGGGCTCCGGGTACGACGGCAATGGGAGCAGAAACGACATCAACACCCGATCCCGGCCTGTACCCCGGTGAGCTTCGCTTGGTCGCCGTGGGTCCAGAGTGGGCGCGCCGTTTTTCAGCTGAGCGGGATCAACTCTGCAGGGAGCTCGGCCCCTCGGCAATCGACATCCAGCACGTCGGAAGCACGGCCGTTCCGGGAATGCTTGCCAAACCCATCCTGGATATTGCTGTGGCCATTCAGTCCTTTGAGATTGGCCATGCGCTCGTGCCTCTCCTGGCAGCTCTCGGTTACGAGTACCGCGGTGAGAATGGCATTCCTCGTCGACACTACTTTGTCCGGGGCACTGTGCGGCGCACGCATCATCTTCACATGCTCGAGCAATGCAGCCCAGACTGGGAGCGGCATATCCATTTTCGCGATCGGCTACTTGGCTCTCCAGCTTTGGCAGCTCAGTACTCCGACTTGAAGCGTGCGAGTATTTTGGCGTCTGCGGGGAATCGTGACTCGTATCAAGCGCTCAAGTCATCCTTCATCCGAGACGCCCAGCGCGCGGTGGGCGGGCCTAAAAGTTCGTAAGCGACTTCCGTGATCATCGGGCGGGTGATGCTTATGCCCAAAGCTTGTCCGCAGATGGCCACCGCGTTGCCGGGTGGTCTTCCACGATCGCGTCCATGTGATGGCCAGCACTCACCATCCGAGGCGGCGTCGCCATTCTTCGCAGGCGATCGGCTGCTCACGCCGGGGGAAGGGGCGTAGGTTGGCCAGCTCTTTGGGACGGCCGAATCCGAACAACTCGGACATGTCCGTGAAGCACGAAAGAGGAGCGCTTGGCATCAGTCTCAGTTCGTAGCCCTCGATGCGGCCCTGCTGCGCCGGCACCAGTGCCATCGTGTTCATGGCATCGAACACCTGGGAAAAGCGCAGTGGCCCCGCGTCCCAAGGATCCAATCCAAGCGCGAAGATCATTTGGGCCACCGCCTCGCGAGCGCGGGGGTCGTCACCGGCGATCAGCACGGTAGGCGGCGTGCCAACGAGCATCGGGTCCACGAAGAAGGTCATCAAAGGCAGGTTGATCCTCACCACGCGCGCGGTCGGGTGACGAGACTGGATGCGCTCGCTGTTCGTCCGGCCGGGGATGAGTTCCAGATACCCGTCCGCGGCCACCCGCTTCGATCCACCACTCACGTCGACCACGATCTTGCCGTCGAGGTCGCCCAGGTTGTCGGTAACTTCGTCCAGCACCTTCCTCGGGACGGCGAGGACAACGATCTGCGCCGCCGCGGTTGCCTCGCGCGGACTGACGGCCGAGGCCTTCGATCCCGTCTTCTCCACGAGTACTCGCACCGATTCGCGCGCGGGGTCGCGGCTGCCGTAGACGACCTGATACCCACCGCGG
The DNA here is from genome assembly GCA_046595765.1 of Ahniellaceae bacterium. GTDB lineage: Bacteria > Pseudomonadota > Gammaproteobacteria > Xanthomonadales > Ahniellaceae > JBBQNY01. Next base: position 366 of record JBKJSW010000162.1, on the reverse strand, counting down.
CCAATCGCCGGGCCGAACGTGCTCGCCAGAGTGCCCGTGCCGATCATCGCCACGACCGGCTTGTCCTTGGCCGCCACAGGTGCGAGGAGGCCTCCCAGACCCACGATGACAAGCAGGAACAGTATCTTTTTCATGAGCTCACCTCGGCGTTGAGACGACTATTTATCAAGGCATGCTGTCGACTCGCTCGGCATGCCGCGGTGCCGACTTTCGCGTGGCTTGGGCCGCGGCTGTCATGGTAAAGCTTCGGCTCCGTTCGGGCCGACATTTTTACGCTGAAAACTCACGTCACTCCCTCCCGTGCGAGGCAGTACTTTGTAGGCGAGCATGCGTTGCGGGTGACCGCGCTACAGAAGGCGACCATGG
>JBKJSW010000106.1:0-3522 GCA_046595765.1 Ahniellaceae bacterium | reverse complement strand
TGCCGCGCATACCCGATCCACGCGAACAGCCAGCGCCCGCACAGCCAGCTCATCAGGGTCAGGGCCGTGACCGCCCCGACATGCCAGAGCAGCACCATCCACGCGCTTTCGCCGGCGTGGATGAGGCTGACGCCCGCGGCTGACAGCGCGGCCGCACTCAGCGCAGTGAGCAGCGCCGACCTTGCCGGCTGCACCACGCCGGCGTGGCGCACCATCAGCAGCAGCACGAGTCCCAGCGGCAGGCTGGTGAGCGTGATGGCCCACGCGCATTCCCAGGTGCCGCTCTCCAGCGTGAACGCTGCACCGCTCAAGCAACCCGTTCCCAGCGATCCCAGCCACAACACCGCGGCCGGCAGGGGCAGCCACGCCCAGGCCGGCGAACGGCCCGGCACGCTGACCTGGAATACCGCGTAGGCAGCGAGCACGCCGGTCAGCACGCTGGCCAGGAATTCGAACGCGATGTCCGGATCGCGAAACGCGCGCGCCCAGTCCGCGCGTGGTCCGTGCGTCGCGACGATCACGGCCAGCAGCGTGGCGGCGAGCAATATCCAGCGCGCTGCGCGCAAGCCCGCCGATGCCAGCGGTCGTACCGGCACGGCCCGCGTCGCGAGCTGGTCGATGAGACGGTCGGTGTCAGTCATGGCCGTCGTGCTTCCCGCCCAGCGTGCGTTGCAACGAACGGATCGCGCGATGGCAGGCGACCTTCAGCGACCCCGAAGACTGCCGACTGCGGTCCGCGGCCTCGTCGAGCGAGAGTTCCTGCATGCGCAGCATCCGCACGGCTTCCCGCTGACGCGCCGGCAGTTCGCCGACGGCCTGGTGCAGCGAGTCGGTGGATTGCTGCAATTCGGCGAGCTCGTCGGGGGCGCGCAGGGCCTGCGGCCATTCGCTGTCGTCGAATCCGTGCACCCCGTGGCGCAGTCGATGGGTGCGCCGGCGCAGCAGGTCGATGCAACGGCGGCTGGCGATGGTGGACAGCCACGGCTTGAACGGACGTCCGCGCTCGTAGGTGTGGCGGATGCCATGCACGATCATGAGCACGTCCTGGAGTGCATCCTCCGCATCCTCGTTGCGGCCGAGGTAGCGTCGCGCAATCGCGCGCACATAGGGCGTCACGGACTTGAGGAGCGAGTGATAGGCGGCACGGTCGCCGTCCTGCGCCTGCACCATAAGTCGTGCCCATTGCACGGCATCCTGGCCGCCGCTGGCGACTTCCGGCTCATCGAGTCGCATCGGACCAGGCATCGTGGCTGCAGCCGGGTCGGCCTTCGCAAATGGAATGATAGTGGCCACGCTGCTGTCCTCTCGCCACACGGCTGCGTGACCGTTGGAGGATACGCCGGGGTGGCCAAAGGGTTACGCCCGCCAGGACTAGGGACTCGCATCCTCGAGCAAACGTCGCAGGCAATCCGGATGCTCGGATTTTGGCGGACAGACGGGTCCGCCGATTGCGCCGGTAGCGACCAGGAGCAGGCCCAGCAACGGAACTTTGCGCGCGGCTCTACCTTGGAGGTTTTCGCCTTCGGGTACTGCCCAGTACCGTTGCAGTGAGGAAGGTCGATCGGGCAGGTGAATCACCACCGGTTTCGGCCAATTCGAGGCCAGCCGCTGCGGCTGCGCGAACGGCTTGTGCACAGGTGACGGATCGAAGACGTCGCCAGCCGCCGAGCTCGGCGCCCGGTCGAGCGGCAGTGCCACCTGCGCGTCGTCCAGGAAGACCGCGCTCGTCGAGGGGCTGCGCGGCGGGGCGCGCTCGGCAGGTTTGCGCGCGCGGATCGCGGTTCGCGGAGCCGGAAGTGCAGGTGCCCATGCCGGGCTGGCCCGGCGTGATGGCGTCGCACGAACGTCCGGCAGGAACTCGACCTCGAGGATATGCTCAAGAGCCCGCTCGTCGTCGAGCGCGTCCGGCACACGCATCGCCGTGTGCAGCAACAGCACCAGCACGACGTGCGCTGACAGCACCATCGCTGCGGCGACGACGCGCGATGCATCCAGGCCTTTCGCGTAGGCCCTTAATCGGGGTGGGAATCGCATCGCACCCATCGACTACAGCGGTGCGGCAAAGTTCAGCGGAGCGCGGTGTCGACGGGCGTCAACTGTCCACCCACTCTTGCAATTCTTTCGCTGCGTCTTCATCGGCGCGCTGTCGCGCAACACACTCGACGTTCGCCGGGTCTTTTAGGATCGGGCCATCCCCGCGATATGGTTGCGAAGTGGTCGCGGGCACGGCCCGCTCCTTCTGTTCCCGGCCGGTCGGTGATTGATGAGAGCCACGCGGAAGCGCGGCGTTGGTGCGCCACGAGCAGAGGAACTCCCGCGCTCGGCTCTACAAACCGCCAAAAGCAGCCGAGCAAGCTCGGCTCTACAATGGCTACGAAGGTTGAGCAGCCAAGTTTACGGTCGGTTCCGCAATCGAGCGCGGCACTCAGCCGGCACGCTTTGCAGAGATCCAGCGATCGATCTTGCCCTCGAGCACATCGAGCGGCACCGCGCCGTCGCGCAATACCTCGGCATGGAATTCGCGGATGTCGAAACGCGGTCCGAGTTCCCGCTCGGCGCGCGCGCGCAGCTGCTTGATCCTGAGTTCGCCGATCTTGTAGGCAAGCGCCTGCGCCGGGATCGCCATGTAGCGTTCCGCTTCGGCGGTCGACTGCGTCTCGCTCTCGGCCGAGTTGTCGAGCATGTACTGGATCACCTGTTCACGCGTCCAGTGCTTGCTGTGCAGGCCAGTGTCGACCACCAGGCGTATCGCGCGCCACAGTTCGTTCTGCAGGTAACCGAAGTAATTGTACGGATCGGCGTAGACACCGAGGTCCCGGCCGAGTGACTCGGCGTACAGGCCCCAGCCTTCGGAGAACGCGGTCTCGCCACCGAAGCGCCGGAACTTCGGCAGGCCCGTCAGTTCCTGCTGCAGGGCGAGCTGGAAATGGTGGCCCGGGATCGCCTCGTGCAGGTACAGGTCTTCGGCGTCCCAGGTCTTGCGCGTCGGCAGGTCGTAGGTATTGACGTAGAAGAGGCCGGGACGCGTGCCGTCCTCGCTCGGGGTCTGGTACGAACCGCCCGATGCCGACTGCGCGCGGAAGGGCTCGACTGCACGAATCTCGAAGCCCGATTTCGGGATCAGCGAAAACAGTTCGGGGACCTTTTTGTTGATCGTCGCCTCAAGCCCGCGGTAGTGCGCGAGGAGTGCCGGCTCGTCCTTGAACGAGAAGCGAGGGTCGTTCTGCATGAACACGAAAAAATCCTTGAGCGACCCCTTGAAACCGACTTCACCCATAACGCCACGGATGCCTTCGTGGATGCGGGCGACCTCATCGAGGCCCAGCTGGTGGATGGCTTCCGGCGACATGTCGGTAGTGGTCGAGTTGCGCACATTGAATGCGTACCAGGCCCGGCCGTTCGGCAGGGCGTCGAAGCCAAACGTTTCCCGCGTGTTCGGCATGTACTCGTCGGCAATGTAAGTACGCAGCCGCCGCAGCGACGGCAGGATTTCGGAATCGATCATGGCGCGGTAGGCCGCCG
>JBKJSW010000312.1:0-3136 GCA_046595765.1 Ahniellaceae bacterium | reverse complement strand
GGGCGCGCTCGGTGCCAGCATTTCCGGCGGCGGACCCAGCGTGTTTGCCTGGTTCGCGTCGAGGGTCGAGGCGGAAGCCGCTGCCGTGCCCATGCGTGCCGCATTCGCCGCTGCCGGCTTCGACTCGCGCGCGTACGTGTCTCCCGTCGCCGGGCCGCGCGCGGAATTGCTCGATGACTGAGCAGGCGCCAATTCGATTCGTGAGTACGCGTGGCGTAGTACCTGCGACGTCCATCGACGCCGCACTCGCCGCGGGGCTCGCACCCGATGGAGGCCTGTACGTTCCGGAACGCATTCCGCGGCTCGTGTTCGAGCGTCCCTGCGCCGAACTTGCGGCCACGGCGCACGCGGTGCTCGCGCCCTGGTTCGTCGACTCTGCGTTGCGCAGTCAGCTACGCAAAATCTGCGCGCATGCCTTCGCGTTCGAGGCACCACTGGCTGCGCTGCGCGGCGAAGGTGACTGGCTGCTCGAGCTGTTCCATGGGCCGAGCGCGGCATTCAAGGATTACGCTGCCCGTTTCCTCGCGGAGTCGCTGTCGCGGTTGCGACCCGCTGATGCGCTGCGCACCACGATTCTGGTCGCGACGTCGGGAGACACGGGCGCGGCGGTCGCGGCGGCGTTCCTTCAAAGGCCCGGTTTCGAAGTCGTCATCCTCTATCCCGACGGACGCGTATCGCCACGCCAGGCGCATGGGCTCGGCTGCTGGGGCGACAACGTCCGTGCGTTCCGTGTCGACGGCAGCTTCGATGATTGCCAGCGCCTTGTAAAACAGGCGCTGTCCGACGAAGCGCTGCGCCGCGAAATCTCGCTCGGCTCGGCCAACAGCATCAGCCTTGGTCGCCTGCTCCCGCAAACTGCCTACTACGCGCATGCAGCAATCCAATTTCATGCCGCGCACGGATCTGCACTGAATTTCATCGTACCGACGGGCAACCTTGGCAACGCCTGCGCCGCGTTCGTGGCCAGGCGCATGGGATTTCCGATTGGCGATATCTTTCTCGCGACCAATGCCAACGACGTGCTGACGCAATTTTTCCACGGGGGCGACTACGCGCCGCAAACCACGCGCGCGACATTGGCGAACGCGATGGACGTCGGCGCGCCCAGCAATTTCGAGCGGCTGCGGTTCTGGCATCGCGACGATGCGGAGCTGCGCGGCGCGTTCCGCGCACAGTCGGTAGACGACGAGGCGATACGCGACGTCATCCGCCGCGCGCCGCAGCACCACGGCGTTTTGCCCTGCCCGCACACCGCAACGGGACTCGCGGTACTCGAGCAACTGCGCGCGCAGGGCGACACCCGCGCGTGGGCCGTCGTCGCCACCGCGCATCCCGCCAAGTTCGACACCATCGTCGAGCCCTTGGTTGGCCATATCGTCACACCGCCACCCGCGATGGCCGCGTGGCTTGCCTACCCCGCGACCGCCGAACAACTTCCGAACGATTACCCCACCCTCCGCGCGACCCTGCTCTCGTAGAGCCGGACTACGTCCGGCTGCTGTTCGACCGTCGCGTCACGCAAAAGCAGCGGCGCACAGCACCGCTCTCATCAAACACCAAACTGCCGGGGAATGGATGCCAGGGATAGTCTCGCGCCACGCAGACGCCTGTTCGATTCCGAAAAGCGCGGGCGGCTAATCAGTCGAAGCTGTCATCGAACAGCAGGATCGGGGGCAAGGTCCAAAGCTCGGTGCCCGATCCACTCGCGGTGCCCGCGTAGATCAATTGCGAATCTGCGAATGCGAGCTCGTTTGCGGCAGCGCCGACGGACGCGGCGGACAACAGGATTCGCGAGTTTTCTGTCGTGCCATCCGTCGCGAACAATCGCCCTTGGGCGATCGGAACGAAGGTGGCGCCACGCCAGGTCGCTGTCGGCGCAATCGCTGTGCCCGAATCGATCTGCTGGCATTCAAGAGCAGCGCCTTGGAAAGGAGGTAGGACCATCAGTTCGCGGGCACTGAGCGGAGCGGCATCGGCGATCCAGATATTTCCGCCACGCACGAACAACAATCGGCTCGCCCCCGCGCCGGCGAGGCACGGAAAAAAATTCGGAATGACTTCGGAAAGACGATAGGTGCCGGCATTGCTGCCGTCAGTCACCCAGAGACCCGCGGAAGTTGAGATCCCACTGAAGGCCAGCAAGCCTGCGAACGGCGCGAAAGTGGTGTTGTCGGGAAGCCTGACCAATGCTCCGGATTCAGGAGGTACGACTTGCGCAAAGGTGCCTGCGGCTGGCCGCGCGCAATAGAGCACGGGTTGCTCCCCTCCTGCCGAGGTGATCGAGTAAGCCTTTCCGCAGAGGACATTGGCGGTCGATCCAAGCACATGTGGAGGACCCTGGGTCGTCGTCAAGTTGCCAGGGTCGTAGGGGAGGTATCGACCCGAACCCAACTGGGCTCCAAATGCAAAGACCGGTTGCTGGGCACTCGGGCCGCCCACGATTCCCATCGTTTCACCGATCGACGCAAGAGACGGAATGAACTGGGCAATTTCCGCATAACCCGCATCGGTGACCTTCAAGAATTTCCTTTCCGCACGGAACGCAGGACGACCCTCGTACGCTCGCTGCGAGAATCCGAGAGCACCGTCCGCCGGCCCGGCGACAACTTCGGGGAGCGGAAGAGCCGCATTGACGCCATCACTGCGAAATGGCTCGCTGCCACGATCCGGAGTACTGGCGGTGAAATAGACCCCGCCGACGGACGGAGCAAAAAATTGGTAGACCGCGAGCTCGCTCAATGAGTACGTGGAGTCCGGAGTTCCGCCACTGCGCCAGAGCTTGCGCACCCCACTGCCATCGATGGCGGTGAAATACACCACCGCGGCGCCGAAGTCCGTGCGTCCCGACTTCAATGTGGAGATGCTGGAACTAGCGGCACCAGGATTAATGTCCAGTACGAGGCTTTGCCCCTGGGCGCGCGCGCCCGTGGCGCAAATGCAACCCAGAAGAATGCAAACGATCGTGGCGCGCACCGCTGTCATTGCAAGTGCAAGGGTCTCAACAGGAGGCGGAATTCTATTGCAACGGCGCAGCTTCTGATCCATCGAGTCGAGGAGCCTTTCGACACAATCGTGTGATGCAGGTGGCTCTGCGAACGAGCATCGGCGAAAGCAACCGACTCCGCGACCGCGCGTC
>JBKJSW010000258.1:0-6119 GCA_046595765.1 Ahniellaceae bacterium | reverse complement strand
GCGAGTCGACTGCCGCGACGCCAGCAGTGGTCTCTGCTCCTGAAGCGACCGTGAGCGGCGCCGCGCCGACGTCCGCGGCCGCACGCGGCGCCGAACTGGAAGCGCAGCAGGCGCTCGAAGCGGTTCGTATCGCGCAGCGGGCGCTCACCGCGGCGCAGGAGGCCGGAGTCGGCGCGCAGGCCGTCGCGCAACGCGAAGTCCACGCCGCCGATGCTGAACTCGCCACCGCTTCGAGGCAGGCGCACGAGCTTGCATTGCGCAGCGCCGCGCTCGAACGCGAGCTTGCCGCGCTTGAACGACGCCGCGTCGAGCTCGACGCGCGCCTTGCGCAACAGCGCGAGGTGCTCGGAGCGCTGCTGCGCTCGGCGTATGCCCTCGGACGCCACCAGGATCTCAAGCTGGTGCTCGGATTCGAGCAGGGACAGCAACCGGCGCGACTGCTCGCGTACCACCGTGCGATCGAACGCGATCGCAGCCGGCGCCTGCGCGCCATCGCGGACGACCTGGGCCTGCTCGCCGAACTCCATCGTGGCGTGGCTGCGAATCGCGCCCGCTGGCTCGAAGCATCGCGTCGCCAGGCCGTCGCCGTGACCGCGCGCACCGCCGCGCGCGCCGCCCGACAGGGCGGGCTGGCGCGGATCGAATCGGCGATGGGCGCCCGTTCCGCGCGCATCGCCGCATTGCGGCGCGATGAAACGGGGCTGGTCGCACTGCTCGCGCGACTGGCCAATGCCATTGCCGACGTGCCGGCACTGCTTGACGATGCGCTGCCCCTGGCGGGCCTCAAGGGCAAGCTGCCCTGGCCGGTGCGCGGCAAGTTGCTGAGCGTGTTCGGCGTGGTCAACCCTTCCGGCGAAGCGAGCGACGGCGTGCTGATCGCCGCACCCGCCGGCACCGACATCGCGGCCGTCGCGCACGGCCGCGTTGCGTACGCGGACTGGCTCAAGGGCTACGGGCTCGTCGTGATCCTCGATCACGGCGCGGGCTTCATGTCGCTGTACGCGAACAACGAGGCCCTGCTCAAGGATGTGGGCGATTGGGTCACGCGCGGCGACGCGGTCGCCACGGCAGGCGCGAGCGGTGGGCGCAGCGAGTCAGGCGTCTGGTTTGAACTACGCCGCGACGGCCATCCGCAGAACCCGACGCTATGGTTGTCGAAGCAATGATCGTTGCACCACGGTCGATTCCGATTCAGATCGCCGGCTCGTCCGCGGTCGACACCGCATCTGCGCCGCCGCGATGGGTCGGTGCCTACCTCGCGCTGCTGGTGATCTGCTGCGCGCTGCCGTTCTTCGGGGCAACGCTGATCCTCGACATCACGCGCGACCTGGTCGCAGCGGCGGGCATCGCCGCCGGAGAGTCTTACCCACTGCGGGGACCCGTCTTCAACGCGATGATGCACCTCGGTCCGGTCTGGTACTACCTGCTGGCGCTGCCGATCGGTCTGACGCATTCGATCGCGGCGACGCTGCTGTTCGTCGGGATCCTCTCGGCGCTCAAATTCCCGCTCGCCTATGCCTGCGGCAAGCGTCTGCACGACTGGCGCTTCGGCGTCGCGTGGGCGGCGATGCTGGCGTTCCCGGGATGGAGCCTCGGCAGCGCGGTAATCGTCACGCATACGGCGGTGGTCGAAAGCGCGCTGCTGCTCGTGGCATGGCTCGGCGTGTTGCTCGTGCAGACCGGACAGCGCCCACTCTGGTTGGCATTGGGCCTGGCCGCGGCGCTGGCCGTCCACGCCCACCCCAGCGCCGTCGTCCTCGCGCCGTTGTTGCTCATCGTCCCGTGGCAGCGCCGCGCGGCGTGGCGAATGGATGCGCCGTGGATCCTCGGCGCCCTGTTCACCGCTGCACTCACGCTGATGCCCGTGCTCGTCGCGGAAGCGCACGCGGGCTGGCCCGCACTCGAACCACTGCGCGCGTACGCGATGACCCGGCTCGATGCAGGATCCGAGCGTGTGTTGCCGTTCGTGCGCGGCGTGTTCATCGACGGCGCTTTGCTGCCCAGCGAATACCTGAGCGACGGCGCGCTGGCGATGGGGCTGCGCATGGCACTCGCGGCGCTCGCAGCGCTCGTGGTGGGCGGCATCCTGCGCGCGTTTTCCGTGCGCGGCATTCGCAGCGTGCTGTGGGTGTCGATCGCCGCCGTCGTACTCGCCGCCAGCGGACTGTTCCTGTTGCGTCCGGTGACACCCTTTTACATGGCGCTGGTGGCGGTCCCGCCGACCGCGGCGGTGCTCGCCATCGGACTCGTGGCGTGGCGGTCGCCACTGCCGTTGCGATGCGCGCTCGGTCTCGCGGCGGTGCTGGCGGTGGCTTCGTGCTTGCTGTTGATGCAGGCTGCCGCCGTCGGACTTGCATCGTTGCCGGTCGAACGCATCGGCAACGTGCGCAGCGCGGACGCGCGCGCCATCCCCGTGGCGCTACTTCCTGCCTGGCAACTCGACGCGCTCGCGCGCGAGGTCTGCGCGAACGATCGCGACGTGATCGTGCACAGCGAGTTGGCCAGCCTGCTCGACGCGTCGCTGTTCCTGAGCGCGCGCCTGCGATGCGGCGGCACCCACAGGATCCGCATCGGCGGCGGAGCAAAGCATGTCGCAGCCGACCATCGACTCGGCCTCACGCCAGCGCTCGCGCGCCGCCTTGGCTTGCCGGGCGGCAACAGCTGGCGCAGCGCCTGGGCCCAGCGACCGAAACGGGTGATCGCGGCCGCGGACTCGCAGGCGTTGCCCACGGGCGACATCTATCCGTTGCGCGAGCGCAGTCGAAACGCCGCGTCGTTGCATCGCTGGCGATTCACGGCGGGTCGCAGCGATGTGATCCTGGTCAGCCAGCTGTTCTACGCCTATGACGGTGCGCGCACCGTTGCCGTGCGGGCGAACGGCACGCTGCAGGCGCCGTTGATTCGCACCAACGCGATGACAGCGTATCGGTGCGACGGCTGCGGCGAAGTCGTGGCATGGAGTGTGGAGGCGATCACGCCGCATCCCGGCCGCGCCGACATCGTGGTCGCGGGTCGGTAGCATGGAGCGATGAAACCGAATCCCGGATCGCGCGGCACCTGCCTTGCGCTATGCATGGCATGCGTTACGACCTTCGCGCCGCTGCATGCCGAGGCGCCAGCTCCCGCTGCGGAAGAAACTGCCCCGCGGCCCGCCGTCGCGGTGGACATCGACGCCGTGCCAATCGAGGAACTGCGTGAATTCGCCAAGGTGTACGCGGGAATCCGCGCGAGCTACGTCGACGAGGTGGACGGCAAGCGCCTGATCCACGCGGCGACGGTGGGCATGCTGCGCGCGCTCGATCCGCATAGCGAGTACTACGACGCGAAGACGCTGGCCGACTTCGACCAGGACATGCGTGGGCGTTACGCGGGCATCGGCGTCCAGGTGGTGACCTTCGCGCGGATGATGCAGATCCTGAGCGTGGTCGAGGATTCGCCGGCGTCGCGCGCCGGCATCCGCGCCGGCGACGTCATCGAATCGATCGACGGACGGGCCGCAGGCGGCAATCGCGACGACGCCGATCGCCTGCGCGGTCCGCTCGACAGCGACATCACGCTGGGCATCCGCCGCGAAGGACTGCAGGAGACGTTGTCAATCGTCGTCCGGCGCGCGCCGGTCATCCTGCCAAGCGTGGCGTCGGAATGGATTGAGCCTGGACTCGCGCACATCGCCATTCGGCAGGTACGCGAACGCAGCGCCCTCGAATTGCGGCAGCACCTCGCGCGCTTGCAGCAAGCGCAGACTTTGCGCGGTGTGATACTCGACCTGCGCGGCAATCCCGGGGGAGTGCTGCCGGCGGCGGTGTCGATCAGCGACAGCTTCCTCGACGAGGGCGGCATTGTGCGGACCCGTAGCCGCCTGCCGGAACTCGAAGCGACTTTTTCCGCGCATGCGGGCGATCTTTCCCACGGCGCGGCGATCGTCGTGCTGGTCGACGGCGGCACCGCCTCTGCCGCCGAGCTCATCGCCGCAGCGCTACAGGACAATGGCCGCGCGCGCGTCGTCGGCACGCGCACGTTCGGCAAGGGCTCGGTGCAAACGGTGGTGCCACTCGACGGGGGTGGCGCGATCAAGCTCACCACCGCCCGTTATTTCACGCCGAGGGATCGATCGTTGCAGGCCGCTGGTGTCGTGCCCGACGTTGACCTCGCAGCGAGCCGCATCCGCGCACGCGACGGATCAGCGGTCGTCAGCGCAGGTGCGGACGGCGCGCACGAAGCGGACGCCGAACTCGTGTCCGCAACCCGCGAGCTGCGCTCGATGCTGACCCACGCGCGTGAAAATCGTCGGCACTTCTAGAGCCTGGTTTGCCGGGACGTTTTCGCGACAGGCAAGCGGAGCAAGCTCCGCTCTACAACGGCATGACCCGACTCTGCGGCTGTTGTAGAGCCGGGCTTGCCCGGCTGGTTTTCGCGAAAGGCAGCGGAACAAGCTCCGCCATACAGCGGTTGTAGTCAGGCGAACCAGGTCACCCGCAGCAGCAGCGCAAGCCCGATGGCGGCCACCACGAAGTGCCCAACCACCCAGGGCTTCGAGATGAGGTTGCGGTTCCAGTGGTCGCGCAGGTTGATGATCGCGCCGCCCAGCGCCGCCGCCAGCAGGAGTGCAAGCGCGGCCTTCGCCAGCATCGGCACGTCGGTGGTGAGCGTGGCATAGGCAAGTAGCGTGAGTCCTGCCGCTGCGATCAGTCCATGCACCATCGCCAGCCAGGCGGGCGGATTGCGATTGCCTGAAAAGCGGATGGCCGCCATGAGGATTCCGCCGAGCGCGCCAATCACCAGCAGCGCCGCTGCGACCTCGAGCATCGTTTCGGGATTCATGTCGTAGCGCCATCCGGACCGGTCCGCGGAGCATACGCCCGACTGGAGTCGCCGCCGCGAGCATGCGTGCATCACAAGCGGCGCTGTTCTAGCTGGCGTTCGGAATCGAAGCCACGCGTCCGATCGCGATGTCGATGTCGGCAGCTGCTTCCAGGGTGCCGAACGCGAGGGCATGCCGGCCCTCCAGCCGACTCCGGCAAAACGCTTCCGCGAGCGGACTGGCGCCGCGCAGCAGCACTGCCGCCTGCAACGCGAGCGCCAGGCGTTCGGTGAAAGCGCGCGCACCGGATTCCCCGACCAAGGCGCCGCCGCCGAGCTGCATGCGCAGGCCTTCGACATGACGGTCGAGCGACGCATCGAGTCCACGTGCGGCGCCCAGCTCCTCGAGCAACGCGGACCCGACTCGCGGTTCGCGCGACAAGGCGCGCAACACATCGAGGCACTGGACGTTGCCACTTCCCTCCCAGATGGAATTGAGCGGTGCCTGGCGCACCAGCCGCGGCAACATCGAGTCCTCGACGTAACCGGCGCCGCCCAGGCATTCCTGCGCCTCGTTGACGAACGCCGGTGCGCGCCTGCAGATCCAGTACTTGCCGATCGCGGTGGCAACGCGCGCGAACGCGGCCTCGTGCGGATCTCCAGGCGCGCGGTCCACCGCGCGCGCCACGCGCAACGAAAACGCGATGGCCGCCTCGCCCTCGATCGCGAGGTCCGCGAGCACGTTGCGCATCAGCGGTTGCTCGGCGAGACGTTTGCCGAAGGCGCTCCGATGCGCGGTGTGGTGCAGCGCCTGCGCCAATGCCATGCGCATTTCCGCCGCCGAACCGAGCATGCAGTCGAGACGGGTCAGCATGACCATGTCGAGGATGGTGGGTACGCCGCGCCCCTCGTCGCCGACGCGGCGTGCCCAGGCGCCCGTGAACTCGACCTCGCACGACGCGTTCGACCAGTCGCCGAGCTTGTCCTTGAGCCGCAGCAGGCGGAATGCGTTGCGCGTGCCATCGGGCCGGAAACGCGGCAACAGGAAACAGGTGAGACCTTGCGGTGCTTGCGCCAGGACCAGGTGCGCGTCGCACATCGGCGCGGAGTAGAACCACTTGTGCCCAACGATCGCGTACTCGTCTGGCTTCTCCAGCGGCGTCGCGGTCGTCGTGTTGGAGCGCACGTCGCTGCCGCCCTGTTTCTCGGTCATGCCCATGCCGATCGTGACGCCGCGCTTGTCCTCGATGGGCACGTCGCCCGGGTCGTAACAGGGCAGGGCGGCCTTGTCCGCCCATTCGCGCAGCGCCGGTTCGCGC
>JBKJSW010000429.1:0-4726 GCA_046595765.1 Ahniellaceae bacterium | reverse complement strand
ACCTGCTACCTGCAGATCGTGCTGTCCGATTGCCTCAAAGGGGTGGGCCGCGACCGTCTCATGGCGGACATGGACGCCTGGGGCTACAGCTTCCGTCTCGGATCCACCCAGGCCTGGTTCGAAAGCGATGCCGGCAACGCCCGCGAGTGGCTGCGGGACCGCCTGCTCCTCGATCCCGACTGCAATCCCGTCCTGCCGGTGCCTGCCGGCCCAGGTTAGTCCTTGCCGGGGCGAGCAAAGGTACTTATATTTGTACCCATGCGCAGCGTCCCCACCGATCGACAGCGGCAAATCCTCGCCTACCTGCGTGCACGGCTGGAACGCGGCGAAGGCGCGCCGACGCTGGCGGAGATCGCGCAATCCTTTGGCTTCCGCCAACCGCGCGCGGCACGCAAGCACCTCGAGGCACTCTCCGCACAAGGCCTGATTGAACTCGTGCCTGGCGTCGCGCGCGGCATTCGCCTGCCGCGCCGCATCGCCCCCGCACGTTCGCGTACCGCCGAAACGCTGCGCGTACCGTTGCTCGGTCGCGTGGCCGCGGGCGCGCCCATCGGCGCCGATGCCGGGGTCGAACGCGAATTGACGTTCGATGCGTCGCTGTTTCGCAGCCAGCCCGATTACCTGCTGCGCGTGGTCGGCGACTCGATGCAGGGCGACGGCATCCTCGACGGCGACCTGATCGCGGTGCGGCGCGTGATCGAAGCACGGCATGGCGACACCGTGGTCGCGCGACTCGATGGCGAACTCACCGTCAAGCGTCTCGAACGGCGCGACGGTCGCGTGCGATTACTTCCGCGCAATGCGGCGTTCGCACCGATCGATCCCTCGCTGCACGATGATTTCGCCATCGAGGGCCTGTTCGTCGGACTGGTACGAAGCAGCTGAGATACGCACTGATGGAGTCGACTTGATGGTCGCGGTACTCGCCCTCGATGCAGTGTTGCGCGATGCCCGCGTGTGGCGTGGCCATGCGCAGCCCGGCTCCCTGCCGGGCACCGCGTTGCAGCCGACCGGCCATGCGCCGCTCGATGCGGTGCTGCCGGGCGGTGGATGGCCGGCGGCGGCGTTGTCCGAACTTCTGCTCGCAGCCGATGGCATCGGTGAACTGTCCCTGTTGTGGCCAACGCTCGCGCGCCTCACCACCCACGAGGAGACGGTCGCACTGGTGGCGCCGCCGTACCTGCCCTACCCCGGTGCGTGGCAGGCCGCGGGCATCGTGCTGGAGCGCTTGCCGGTCATTGCGGTCCGCGAACCGCGCGAAGCGCTGTGGGCTGCCGAACAGACCTTGCGCGCGGGCTGCTGCGCGGCGGTGGTTTGCTGGCTGGTGAACGCAAACGATCGCGCCTTGCGGCGACTGGCAGTGGCCGCCCAAGCCGGGCGCACACTGGGCTTCGTGCTGCGTCCGCAGGCGGCGGCGGTGAATCCCTCGCCCGCTGCCCTCCGTATTGCGCTCGATGCGCGTCCTGCACGCCTGCGCGTCCTGAAATGCCGCGGTGGCTTGCCGCCCGCGGCATCGCTGCCCTTGCCCGTCGCGCGGCATTGAGCCGCCCATGTCCTGGGCCTGCCTGTGGCTGCCGCAACTGGCGCTGGACGGTGTCCTCCGCGACCAGGCCGATCCTGCCCGCCCACTGGCACTGATCGGGGGGCCCGCGCAGCGACGACTGCTGCTCGCGGTCAACGACGCCGCGGCTGCATCCGGTCTGCGTGCGGGCCAGACGCTGGCGGCGGCACAGGCGCTGCGGGGCGATGTCACCGTCGTCGAACACGATGCGCAGGCGCCGGCGCGCTGGCAGCGGCTGCTCGCCGGCATCCTGTATCGCTACAGCTCGCAGGTCAGTCTTGATTTTCCCGACGCGCTGCTGCTCGAGGTCGCCGGCAGTCTTCGCTTGTTCGGCCCCTGGCTCCGCTTCGCGGCGATGCTGCACGCCGACCTGGAAGCACTTGGGTTTCGTCATCGGCTGGTGCTCGCACCCAATCCCTGCGCGGCCCTGGTGCTTGCGCAGAATCACGACGAACTCGCGCTCGACACCCCCGCTGCATTGGCCACTGCGCTGGCGCAGGTGCCGATCGAGCGTGCCGTCCTGCCGACGGCGGTGACCGATGCCTTGCGCGCGATGGGCCTGCGCACGCTCAAGCAGGTATTCGCATTGCCGCGCGCGGCGCTGGTGCGTCGCTTCGGTCCCGACCTGCTGCTGCACCTCGATCGCCTGCGTGGCGAGGCACCCACGCCGCTGGCCTGGTATCAGCCGCCCGACCGGTTCGACCAGCGCATCGAGTTCAATTACGAGGTCGAGAGCAACGAGGCGCTCTGGTTTCCGTTGCGGCGCCTGGTGCACGACCTCGCGGCGTTCCTGACCGGACGCGACGGCGGCGTGCAGCGTTTCGACCTGCTGTTGGAACACGAAGGCCGCGCGGCCACCACGGTTTCGATCGGACTGCTCGCGGCCGAACGCGATCCACGCCTGCTGTTCGAGATCGCGCAAAGCCGCCTCGCACAAGCCAGCGTGCCGGCGCCCGTGCGCGGCCTGCGCCTGCATGCGGAGGAATTGCCGCCCTTCGTGCCAGCCGGAGCCGACCTGTTCGCGCCGAATGCGGCGCAGACCCTCGCCTGGCCGCAGCTGCGCGAACGACTGCGTGCGCGGCTCGGGGCGGCGCAGGTGTTCACCCTCAATGTCCTGCCCGATCATCGACCGGAACGCGCGTGGCAACGGCAGGTCGATGCGACGCGGACTGCTCCCGCTTCTGTAGAGCGGAGCTTGCTCCGCTGCTCGTCTCCTCCCGCTTCTGTAGAGCGGAGCTTGCTCCGCTGCTCGTCCACGAAGCAATCCGCGATCGTGCAGCCGGGCAAGCCCGGCCCTACAAGGGCAACAGCGGCGGTTGCGGAGACCGAAGCGCGCTACGCGTTCTCGGTGCGCACGATTACGCCACTCCGCCCGGGCTGGTTGCTGTCGCGGCCGATTCCACTACGCAGCCGCGAGATACGCGTGCTGAGCGGTCCAGAACGGATCGAGTCGGGCTGGTGGGATGGAGGCGACGTGCGCCGCGATTACTACGTCGTGGAAACCGCCGAAGGACAACGCGCATGGGCCTATCGACCGAGCGGCGAGGAAGGACCCTTCATGCTGCATGGATGGTTCGCCTGAGCCATGCCGGATCGCGACCCGCGCGAGTCCGTGCGCAGGCCACCTGACTTGCGCACCGTCGAATCGATTGCAGGCGGTCCCGCTGGCACGGACGACCACGCAACACGGTCGCGACGGGCGTCGGGCGTGCCGACGAAGGATGTCCTCGCGGCACCCGCCTACGCCGAGCTGCACTGCCTCAGCAACTTCAGCTTCCTGCGCGGCGCATCGAGCGCGCGCGAACTGTTCGAACGAGCACGGGCGATGGGCTACTCCGGCCTCGCGATCACCGACGAATGCACGCTCGCCGGCATCGTGCGCGCATATGAGGCCGCGCGGGACACCGGTCTGCAGCTCATCGTCGGCAGCGAGATGCAGCTCGCCGACGGCCCCAGGATCGTGTTGCTGGTCGAGAACCTCACGGGTTACGTGCGCCTGTGCGAACTCATCACGCGCGCACGCCGGCGCAGCGTCAAGGGCCGGTATCGCGTGACATCCGCGGACTTCCGGCAACCCGGGGCCGCGGTTCCGAACACCGGGCTGCTGGCCTTGTGGCTGCCGCCGCACGAAGGTAATTCACAGTGGGCGGAGTGGCTGCACGAATGCTTCCCCGGACGCGCCTGGCTCGCACTGGAACTTCATCGCACCGCCGACGATGCCGCGCGGCTCGCAGCGGTTGGCGGGATCGCCACGCGCCATGCGTTGCCCGTCGTTGCCACCGGCGATGCACACATGCACCTGCGCCGCCGCCGCGCGCTGCAGGACACCGTGACCGCCATCCGCCACCGCACCACGGTCGCGCAGGCGGGTGCGCTGCTGTTCGCGAACGGCGAACGGCACCTGCGCACGCGCGCGGCCCTGGCCGCGCTGTATCCACCGGAAGCCTTGCGCGTGACACTGGAGATCGCCGCGCGCTGCACCTTCGCGCTCACGGAGATCCGTTACCAGTACCCGTCCGAACTCGTCCCTGAAAACCACGACGCAAGTTCCTGGTTGCGGGTGCTGACCGAGGAAGGCGCGCGCTGGCGCTGGCCCGGCGGCGCGCCCGCGAGGGCACGCAAGCTCATCGAGCACGAACTCGCGCTGATCTCGGAGCTCGGCTACGAGAGCTATTTCCTCACCGTGCACGACATCGTGCGCTACGCGCGCAGCCAGGGAATCCTGTGCCAGGGTCGCGGCTCGGCGGCCAATTCGGTGGTGTGCTTCGCGCTCGGCATCACCGAAATCGATCCCCAGCGCAGCAGCATGCTGTTCGAACGTTTCATCTCGAGGGAACGCAACGAACCACCCGACATCGACGTCGATTTCGAGCACGAGCGGCGCGAGGAGGTCATCCAGTACATCTACCGGCGTTATGGCCGCGAACGCGCCGCGCTCGCGGCCACGGTCATCTGCTACCGCGGCAAGAGCGTCGTGCGCGACGTGGCCAAGGCGCTGGGCTATGGCATGGACCAGGTCGAGCAGCTGAGCCGCGTGATCGGCCATTGGGATGGTCTCGACGACCTCGATGCACGGCTGCGCGAGCACGGCTTCGATCCCGCCAGTGCGCAGGTGAAGCGCCTCGTCGTGCTGTCGCGCGAACTGCTCGGCGCACCGCGCCACCT
>JBKJSW010000314.1:0-5693 GCA_046595765.1 Ahniellaceae bacterium | reverse complement strand
CGCCTGCGCGACTGGTGCGCGAAGCACTTCGTGTCGTTCATGCGCATGCGCGAGTGGCGCGAGCTGCATCGACAGCTGCTGCTGGTCGCGCGCGAGGCGCAGTGGTCGGTGCCGGAGACGCCCGAGGCCAGCTACGAGGCGATCCATCGCTCGCTGCTGTCCGGCTTCCCGACGCAGGTCGCGCGCAAGGACGAGAAAGCCGAATTTCGCGGCACTCGCGGGCGACACTACGTGCTGTTCCCCGGTTCGGCGCTGGCCAAGGCCCCACCACTCTGGCTCCTGTCGGCGAGCCTGCTCGATACCGGGCGCCTGTTTGCGATGACCAACGCGCGCGTGGAGCCGGAGTGGATCGAGCAGCAGGCGCTGCATCTGGTGCAGCGGCGATTGTTCGACCCGCACTGGTCGCGCGCCGCCGGACGCGTGCTTGCGTACGAACAGGTGACGCTGTTCGGACTGCCGCTGACCGAGCGCCGGCGCGTCAACTTCGCCAGCCACGATCCGAAGCTTGCGCGCGAGATTTTCCTGCGCGACGGGCTCGCGTCCGGCGAAGTCGATGCGCGCGCGGCGTTCATCGCACACAACCGTGCGGTGCTGGAGGCGGCGGTCGCGGAAGAGAGCAAGCGCCGCCGGCACGGCCTGTTGCGCGAGGCCGAAGAGCTGGCGCAATGGTACGCGCAGCGGATTCCCGAAACCGTCATGGACGCCGCCGGGCTCGACGCGTGGCATCGCAAGCTCGATCCGGAACTGCGCCGTGGCCTGCTGTGGTCGCTGGGCGACGTGCTGGCGACGCCCGCGAGCGCGCGCGAGGAATTTCCCGAGTACTGGCTGCTCGGCTCGCAGCGCCTGCCGCTGACTTATCATTTCGAGCCGGGCGCTGCCGATGACGGCGTCAGCGTGGACGTGCCGCTGGCGTTGCTCAATGCATTGCCGGACGCGCGCGCCGACTGGCTGGTGCCCGGCGTGGTCGAGGAGCGCATCGCGGAGTTGATCCGCAGCCTGCCCAAATCCGTGCGCCGGCATGTGGTGCCGGCGCCGGATTTCGCGCGCGCCTTCATCGAGACCGATCCGGCCGAAACGCGGGCGCTGCTACCGCAGCTCGCGGTGTTCCTCGCCACCCGCAGCGGCGTCACCATCGGCACGGAGTCGTTCGACGCGTCCGCCCTGCCATTGCACCTGCGGCTGCGCATCCGGCTGCTCGACGAACACCATGCCGTCATCGCGGAGGGCCGCAACCTCGAAGCGCTGCGCCGCGAATATGGCGCGCGCGCGCAGGCGGCATTCGCGACGGTGATGTCCGGTGGGCATGCGCAGGCGGGAGTGCGCCGCTTCGAGTTCGAACGCATCGCCGCAGAGATCGTCAGCGACAGCGGCCTCAAGGCCTATCCTGCGCTCGTCGATGTTGGCGACGCCGCTGACCTCCGCGTCTTCGAGACCGCGGCGCAGGCGAGCGCCGCGCATCCCGGGGGCGTCATGCGGCTGCTGCGGATCGCGCTCGGCGACGCGCTGCGGCGTGCGGCACGGCAGCTACCGCTGACGCCCAAAGTGGCATTGGCGTACACCGCGATCGCTGGCCCTGAGGCATTGCGCGCGGATCTGGTCGAGGCCGCTTTGCGCGAGATCGCGTGGACGGCAGCGGGCGAGGTGCGCACGCGGCGCGCGTTTGATGCGCTGGTCGCGTGTGTGCAACGCGACCTGTTCGCGCGCGCCGTGGAGCGCCTCGCCCCAGTTGAGGCTGCGTTGACTGCTTACGCGCACGTCGCGCCGCGCCTGTCGCCTCCGGTGATGGGCTATGGCCGCGCCAGCTTCGACGACCTCAAGTCGCAATTGCGCACGCTCATCCGGCCGGGTTTCGCGGAAACGCTCCCGATCGCGCGCCTCACCGCCATCGCGCGTTACGTGCGCGCCATGGGCGTGCGCGTCGACCGCTTGCTGCTCGATGCGCGTCGCGACCAGGACAAGATGCTGCGCATCCTGCCTTTCGTGGCTGTCCTCGAGGCATGGAGCGACGGAAATTTCGATCCGGCGGTGGTGGAAGCCTTGCGCTGGCAGGTGGAGGAACTGCGCGTCGCGGTATTCGCGCCCGAACAGGGTGTGGCGGAGGGCGTGTCGGAGAAGCGCACCAACCGCTTCATCGCTGCGCACGATCCATTACGCGCCGAAGTCGTACCTGTCGACTCCGCTGCTGCCAGCGATCCGCTCGCGGCTGGCGTCTCCGACGCGATGAAGTTGCGGCTGGCCGCGCTGGCCAAGCCGCTACAGCGCAGATAGCCATTCCTACGAGGCCGTCGCGGTCGTTCCTGCAGCAGCAAGTAGTGTCGAATCCATTAATCTGGCCGACCACCCATTTCAGACACCACGGGAACACACATGCGCTCCGCGTACTTCCACTTTGCCCTGTCTACCGCACTGGCTACGCTTTGCTCCGCCCCACTCCCGGCAGCAAGCCAACGGTCGCCTGCACCCGCGATTGTCGAAACCACGGCTGCGCTCGATGCCGTTATCGTGGGAAAAATGCGAGAAGTCGGCATCGTCGGCCTCGGTGCGGCGATCATCGTGGATGGGCAGGTCGTGTGGCAGCAGGGCTACGGATTTGCCGACAAGCAGCGTGCGAAGCCATTCACGACCGACACCGTCATGGGCATCGCCTCGATCACCAAGACCTTCGTGGGCGTGTCGATGATGCGGGCGGTCCACGAAGGCAAGCTCTCGCTCGACAAGGACATCAACGAGTACCTGCCGTTCCGCGTGGTCAACCCACACCATCCCGGCGAGGTCATCACGTTGCGGCAACTGGCGACCATGACGTCGAGCATCACCGACCGGCCGGAAATCTACGCGGGCACCTACCACTACGGTGGCGACTCGCCCGAGCCGCTCGGGGAATTCCTTGAGCAATACTTCTCGGTCGGCGGCAAGTACTACTCGCGCGACAATTTCCTCGATGCCAAGCCGCGCACGAACCGCGACTACTCCAACATCGGCGCGGCGCTGGCCGGGTACATCGTCGAACGCGCAGTGGGCGAACCGTTGAATGTCTACACGCGCCGGCACATCTTCGAGCCGCTCGGGATGTCGAACAGCGGATGGTTACTGTCGGAAATTGATCCCGACAAACATTCCCGCATCTACGTCTCGCACAACGGACACATCATCCCCATTGCGTTGTACGGCAGCACGACGTATCCGGATGGCGGCGTACGCACTTCGGTAGCAGACCTGTCGAAGTACTTCCTCGCGCTGCTGGGCGGTGGCGCGCACCAAGGCGTCCGCATCCTCGATCGAGCGGGCACCAGGGAGATGCTGCGCTTTCAGTTTACGGATGCGAATCGGCCGGAGAATTTCCCGGCGACGGAGGGCAACTCCGGGCTGTTCTGGCGAACGAAGTTCAACGGCAAGCTCGTGGGTTTCGGCGGCAACGATCCTGGCGTACAGACCGAAATGCTGTCGAATCCAGCCGGGAAGGTCGGCCTGGTCCTCTTCATCAACACGTCGTTGAGTGGCGACGAACAGCAGGCGTCCGCGGCCATCTTCAAGGCGCTTTGGACTCACGCGGAATTACTCGCGGACGAGGCCACGAAGAAAAGTCGGCACTGACCAGTCGCGGCATCCCCTGCGCGATGGGTGGGGAGATGCCGATCAGCCGGGGACGAGACCTTCGGAAGTCTCGTCTGTCGGTTGCAGGGACTACTTCTTGCGCTGCACGCGCACCGAGCGGTTATAGCCCTCGACCTTCAGCATCCACGTGCCCATCATCGCCGGCTTGATGGTGACTGTCGGACTGGTCATGCGCCGCGCGACCAGGCTGCCGGGTTCAATCTGTTCCCAGACCTGGCCGTTGTCGAGCGGGAATAACGTCCGCCCGCTCCAGCCGCGGAACTCGCCTTCGATGTGCGCCACGATGGGCTCGGCCTGGTCACCGCCGCTGAAAAGATGCATGACCGGAAAACCGACCAGCGACTTGCGGATCGCTTTTTCGCTCATGTTCGCTTCGAGCCACGCGTTCAGCGCGCCCAATTCCCCGGCGGACAGCTTGTCGATGCCGGCAGCCTTGCGCGCCTCCGGCGTCATGCGCTGCTCGATGGGCTTCATATCCTGCGCACTGGCGGAGCAGGCGCCGAAGGCGATGAGCAGGGCAAGGAGAACTTTGTGCATGGGCTGACTCCACAGCGGAAGCGGCGATTCTAGCGGAGGCGCGCGGCGTTGCCGGCTCCGGAGCGGGTGCCGGCCATTCCGGTGTGCGACGGTGCGACGGCGCGAGCGAATGCGAGAATGGCCGCATGCGAAGCACCGAACATTCCCCCGCGATCGAGGACCTTGCGGCCTGGTGGGTCGCGCGCGCGGGACAGGTGCCCGCGCAGCACGAACTGCACCGCGTGGTGGCCGCCGTGATGTCCGCTCGGGCACTGGATGCGGCGGCTGCGCGTGAACTCGTCACCACGCTTGGACTGCTCGCCGACCTCGGTGCCGACCTCGATACGCAGGCCGCAGCCCTCGCCGCGCAAACCGGAATCCCCATCGCCGCGCTGTCGCCAGGGGTGAATCAGCTCGCGTCCGGCGTACTGGACGCGGACAAGGTGTGGGCCCTGCACAAGGTTCACGGCGTCGCGGGCAGCGCAGAAGGCCTGCGGCGATTGCTGCTGGCGATCGTGCGCGACCTGCGCGTGGTCTTCATCCTGCTGGCGCAGATGCTCGCGCGGCTGCGCCATGCGGAGGCGCGGGCGCCTTCCGCACGTCTGGCGCTGGCGCGGCTCGCGATGGACCTGCACGCACCCCTCGCGAACCGCCTCGGCATCTGGCAGTTCAAGTGGGAGATCGAGGACCTCGCATTCCGATACGCGGAGCCAGACACCTACCGCCGCGTCGCGAAACTGCTGGACGAGCGCCGCAGCGATCGCGAACGCTACATCGCACGCACTACCGCGGCGCTGCGCAAGGAGATGGCTTCGGCCGGCATCGATGCCGAGATCAAGGGGCGGCCCAAGCACATCTACAGCATCTGGAAAAAGATGCAGCGCAAGGGCGGCGACTTCGAACAGCTGTACGACCTGCGCGCCTTGCGCGTTCTCGTCGGCAGCGTGGCGGACTGCTATGCCGCGCTTGGACTCGTGCACTCACTGTGGCCGCCCGTGCCCTCGGAGTTTGACGACTACATCGCGCGACCCAAGGGCAACCACTACCAGTCGCTGCATACCGCCGTGCAGGGACCCGATGGGCGCGCGCTCGAGATCCAGATCCGCACGCACGAGATGCACGCCCACGCGGAGCTCGGCGTGGCCGCGCACTGGCGCTACAAGGAAGGCGGCGGCGGTGACGCTGCGTTCGAGCGGCGCATCGCCTGGATGCGCCAGCTGATCGATCAACGCAGTAGCGCCGAGGAACCCGGTGTCGATGAACCTGGCAGCCTGATCGCGGCGCTCGACAGCGAGCTGGCCGACGAGCGCGTCTACTTGCTGACGCCGAAGGGTGAAGTGCTCGATCTTGCGCACGGTGCCACCGTGCTGGACTTCGCCTACGCCGTGCATACCGAAGTCGGCCATCGCTGCCGTGGCGCCAAGGTCGACGGCCGCATCGTGCCCTTGACGCACCAGCCGCGCAGTGGCGACACCATCGAGATCCTCACGGCGAAGCAGGGCGAACCCAAGCGCGACTGGTTGATCGCCGAACGCGGCTACCTCAACACCTCGCGCGCGCGG
>JBKJSW010000286.1:0-2945 GCA_046595765.1 Ahniellaceae bacterium | reverse complement strand
CTTCCTCTATCTCGATCCAGTCGAACGCTGCTTCGCCTGCCGGCGGCTGCGCCGCAGTCGGTGCGATGTCGAAGGAACGCGCGCTGCCGCCGAGATCGGCTTCGAGGGTGCGCAGCGAGTCGTCGAACCCGGCGCTCGGCAGTTCGGCGATCTCAATCAAGCCGTCCGCGTCCGCCGTCGGTTCGCCTGCGCTCGAGTCCGAATGCGCGACCAGCGCCTGGGCCTGGCCCATCACATCGGTGATGAAGACGGGCGAGTCGCCGATGGCGGGCCACTCGCTGCCGTCGTCGCGCAACGCAAAATCGGTCTCGCCCGACACCTGCGCAGGCACGTGTACTTCATGCGCTGGAGCGGCGAAATCGGCTGCGTCGACTGCGGCCGGCCGGTCGTTTGCCGATTCGACGCCCGCATCGTCATCCATTCGTCCTGGCGCAGGCTCCGGGAATACTGCTGCGAGTTCGGACGCAGCCGCGCTCCACTCGGCGACATGGAGTTCGGGCGCAAGCGGCTCGTCGACTTCGACGCCTGCGAACTCGTCAACCGCGCTTGCCTCGACGACGTCCGGCTCCTCGTGCCCGACTTGTACTCTCGCCTCGAACTCGCTCCAGCTACCGGACATCGCCACATCGAGTTCGGTGTCGGCGGATGTCGCCGCCTCCTCGATCGCATGCGCGCTTTCCGGCGCTTCGCTGGCTGCGTCGCCGCCGACCTCAGCAACGGCGGAAGGGTCTGCGGCGGCATCGCGCGCCCGCAATTCCTCGGCCGACGGCGGCGGCCAGTAACCCAGCGCGGCAAGGCTCTCGCGTGTCACGTCGAGGATCTGTTCGCGGCCCGAACGCGACTCGCCCGTTGCCTCGAGGTAATACTCGATGCTGGTGAACGCGTCTGCGAGGTGCTCGACCTGCGCGCCTGTCGGCACGCGGCCCTCTCCGACCAGCTCCACTTCCACAAAACGACTCAGCGCGCGCACGAGGTCGGCGGTGTCCTGCTGATCCAGCATGCGCATGGCGCCGACTATTTCCTCGAGCGCAACTGGCAGCGTCTGCAACCGCTCGCCCTCCCAGCCCGACTCGATGTAGGCCACGATGTCGGACTTGGCGCGTTGCACATTCGCGATCGACTCGCGCAGGAGCGCATCCAGGATGCGTTTGACTTCAGCCTTGGGCAGCGCGGTGGGATCCGTCACCGATACCGGCGCGTGGCTGTCGGCCTCGGCACCACTCACGCCCAGTGTGCGGATGTTTTCGTCCAGCGAAACTTCGACAAAGAGCAATGCGCCTGCGACATCCAGCAATGCTGCTTCGCTGGCCGGACGCACGCCCGTGGACAGGTCATCGAGTAGGCGGCGCTGTTCCTGCACGACGCGTCGCGGCACACCGAGGCCGAGCATGCCGAGCGTATCGGCCACGCGATCGAGCACGGCTGCCTGGCCGCTGAGTTCGGCAGGCACGGCATCGCCGCGCCGCAGGTAGAGGTCGAGCGCATCCTTGACACGCAGCAGGTCTTCCTTGATCGCGATCGACACGGTGTCGAGCAGTGCGCGGTTCTTGCCGCCGATGCTGCCCTTCGCATGCTCGAGCTCCGCCTGCGTCGGCAACAGCTCGTCCAGTCGATAAGTCGCGCGAATCGCATCGACCCGCTCGCCAGTGGCCGCGCCGTGGGCGAGGTAATAGAGGAGGTTCTGTATCAGTTCGCGCGGCGGTGCGGCCACGATCGCCTGCTCGCCACCATCGGCCATGCGCTTGATCTCGCGATCGACCTTGCCGAACAGCAGCTTGACCGCGGAGCCGATATCCACTGCGCGTTGCCGCGCAGCGTCGAGCAGGCCGGCGGCGATCCACCACAGGCGTCGCGTGTCTGGATCGAACGAGATGGCGCGGAGTTCGTCCAGTGTCTCGATCAGCCCGTCGATGGCGGGCGCGGAATTCTCGTTCTTGATCCAGGCCAGCAGCCCGGACTGGTAGCGCGTGCGCAAACGCATGGCCTGCGGCCGGACTTCGGCATCGGCGAGCGCCTGCGAAACGCCGCCAGCGTTCGCGGGCAGCACGGCCGCGAGGTCCGGCGCGAACAGCACGCTTTCGCTCAGCAGCTTCTCGCCGCGGCAGGCGCGTAAATCGTTGAGTAGAGGCAGCAGGACGATGGGAATGTCCTTGTGCCCACCCTGCAGCCGCTCGAGGTAGTCGGGCATCTGCACCATGCCCCGCATGAGCACGCTGTAGGAGTCGTCGCGACGGCGGATCTCGTCGTCGAGGAGGCTCTGTACAAGCCGCTCCATTTCCTCGACCACCATCGCGGCACCGTACAGTTCGACCATACGCAGGGTGCCCTGCACCTGGTGCAGGAACGACGCGCAGAAACGCAACTGGCTCTGGTCGGATGGTTGTTCGACGTACGCTTCCAGCGCTTGCCGCGCCTGGCGCAAGGTTTCGTCCAGCTCCTGCTTGACCCAGTTGAGGGTCGTGAAGTCGATATCGTCTTCCAATCGCATCGTCACGCCCTTACGTTTGCCGCAACGGGTCTTGAAGCCTCACTGACCCCGATCGCGGTCGATCCCCGAACTCCTGGCTCGCGCTGCGCGCTTGCTTGGCCCACACTGTTCGCACATCCGGCTCGCGCTGCGCGCTTGCCTCGTCCACCTTGCTCGCACACCTGGCTCGCGCTGCGCGCTTGCCTGGTCATTTCACCCGGCGACTAGGCTCGCGCATCGTGCGCTCGCCAAGTCGCTCCGGCCATAGACATCCTGTCCATGGCGTTCGCCGACGCGCGCGCCAGTGGCGCGCAAGCAGCGTCGGCTCACCCCGGCAGCTTGAAGTCGGCCACCGACTTGCGGAGGTTCGACGCGAGCTGCGCGAGGTTGCCAATCGAATCCGCCGTCTGGCTTGCGCCGGCCGACGTTTGCGCCGTAATTTCCTGAATCACGTTCATGGTGGCGGAGATGTTGGTGG
>JBKJSW010000208.1:0-18216 GCA_046595765.1 Ahniellaceae bacterium | reverse complement strand
GCCTGACGCTGACGCAGCGCCATCATGCCGAAGGCCGAGACGAGGCCGAGCAGCACCAGCACCATCTTGCCATCGAGCGCCGGAACCGGAGTCTGCGCAATACCGCCACCGGTCGGTCCAATCTGCGCCGAGGTGGTGTTGTTGGCAGGCGTCGGATCGGCTGGCGAAGACGCCGTGATCGCCGCAGTGTTGACGATGGTGCCCGAAGCTGCCACCCGCAACGTCAGCACGCAGTTGTTGACTGCACCGCTGGCGAGGCTGGCGATCGTGTACGTCACCACCTGGCCCACTGCGGTCGCGCCGCAGGTGCTGCTGACAAACGCGAGCTGCGCCGGCAGGGTGTCAGTGACGGTGATCGCAGTCGCCGCGGACGGGCCATTGTTGGTCACGGTCAGCGTCTTCTGGAACGTGCCGCCAACCAGCAAGGCGTTGCCGCCAGCGTTGTTGCTCTGGGTCAACGCGAGGTCGGCGGCAGGAGGCGGCGCACCGCCCGCGGCTCCGATCTGCTGGGTCGTGGTGTTGTTGCCTGGCGTCGGATCCGCTGGCGACGATGCGGTGATCGAAGCGGTGTTGACGATCGTTCCGGAGGAATTGATCGTGACCGTGAGCGCGCAGTTGTTGACGCCGGCGGCGGCGAGGCTTGCGATCGTGTACGTGACCGTCTGACCCGTCGCCGTGGCACCGCAGTTGCTGCTGACGAAGGTCAGCTGGGCTGGCAGTGTGTCGGAGACGGTGATTCCCGTCGCTGCCGAAGGGCCGTTATTCGTGACCGTCAGGGTTTTCTGGAACGAAGTGCCGATCGCGAGCGTGGCCGGTGCGTTGTTGCTCTGCGTCAACGCGAGGTCAGCACCAACGGGAGCGCAGGAACACCCAATGAGGTCCAGGCCCCAGCTGTCGATCGAACCGCCATCGCCGGCAAGGTCATCGCTGACCGTCAGAGTCCATGTTCCATTGCCAACTTCGCCCATGAACGCACCCATCGACTCTTCGACGACCAGGGGCGTTGCCGCCGTCAGGTTCACGTAGGGATGATCGGTCACCAGCCCGGCATTGGTGGTGTAGGGAACCTGGCCGGCTGGATTGGCGTCGTCGTCCCATACTGTCCCGGCGAACACATTGTCGTTGCCGGCGCCGTTATCGGTCGTGAGCGTGACTATGGTTCCCCCTGGAGAGGTGAGCGTGATGTCCAGGTCGGCGGCGAAGGTGTGTGAAATATTGGTGCGAACCACCGCCTTGCAGAGGGGATTGACGACACCGGTCACTGCGAGCGTGGAGGTCACGACCGCGGGGCCGGTCGGAATGGCGACGGCGGTGGCCTGATTGAACGGCTGCACGGCTGCGAGCGTCGGGGCCGCTGGGAACGTCGTCAATCGGAGCGACCACTGGTCAAGTGATCCGCCATCCCCGGCGAGGTCGTCGCTGATCGTCAGCGTCCATACGCCGTTGGGGTTTTCGCCGACGAATGCCGCCAGGGCCTCTTCCGGAACCAGCGGCGAAGCAAGGGTCAAGTTGACGTAGGTGTGATCGGTCACCACTCCATCATTCGAAGTGTAGGGAACCTGGCCGAGGGGGTTCGCGTCGTCGTCCCACACCGTGCCGTTGAAGACATTGTCGTTGCCTGCAGCGTTGTCGGAGGTAAGCGTGACGATCGTTCCGGCTGGGCTCTGCAGGGTGACGTCGAGATCGGCGTTGAACGTATGCTGGATGAAAGTGGTCAGGTCAACGTCCCACAGGTATGGCGCCGCACCCGCGACCGTGATCGTGGAAGTGACCACGCCCGGACCCGTCGGGATTGCCACAGCGGTGGTGTTGGCAAAAGGAGTCGTGGTCGCGACGCAGCCTGTCGGCGAAGGCGCCGGCACCTGCGGCGAAGGTCCTGCTGCAGCCGCAGTGCCGCTCGCGCAGGGGATGTCCCCGCCGAGGCTTGCGCTGATCTGGGTAAACTCCGTCCTATTTGCCGCCAACTGCTGCTGGTCGGCTCCGGGCTGGCCCTTTGACGCTTCAAATTGGGTCTGCAACTCGATCAGGCGCGCGTGCTGCGCGCTCTTGGAAGTCTGGGCGGACGCGGAAGCAGCCGCGAACATCGCAGCGATCATCAATCCGGAAAGCAACACACGGAGTCCGACCTTCGGGCTGTAGTTCATGAAGCGATCCTCGCAATGGCGGGTGTCTTTCGAGGGTCGACGTTGGTCGATATGACGACGAGGTCGGCCCTTGCCCGCTTGAAAATACAGCAACAGTTCAGCAATGCAAGCTGCCACCGCGAAGCCGGCCATCTGAACGAACCGCTCGCGCGAGGCGGGTGTTGCCTGCAGGTTGAACCGGCGAACTCGGCGTATACGGTGCCCAAGATTGTCGCCGGCGCAGCGCCAGCATGCCGGGGAACGAGATCGTCCGACGGTTCCACCACTGCCAGCCCTGTCCCCCTGAGACCTGCCAGGCGGCCAGCCGGCCGGCGATATCCAGTGAATTGCTGCCCCTGTATGTTTGCGGCCCGTCTCCGAGCCCGTCGCAGCATGGCCCAGTCGCTGCCCCCCCTGCGCGGTCTATCGCGCAACCGGCTCCAGCAGGCGCTCGAACTCATGGAGCAGGGTGACGTCACCCGCGCGGAACAACACCTCATCCTCGCACTCGCGGAAGCGCCGGATCATCCGGAGCTGATGTACGGACTGGGAGCCCTGCAACTGCGGCGCGGGTATTTCGAGCAGGCGCTGGCCACGCTGCGCGCCGCGCGCGATTCGATGCCGACGCACGTCGGGCTGCTGGTCACGCTCGCCTCGGCACTTGCCGCGAGCGAACGCCACGATGAAGCGTTCGCCATGCTCGGCCAGGCGGCTGGGCACGCCAGCGGGCCGGGGGAGTGGTTGTCGGTCGGCATTCTCGCCGACAAGGAGGGCTACAGCGAACTCGCCGGCGATGCGGCCGGGCGTGCGCTGGCACTCGATCGGCAGAATGCACAGGCGCTGCTGTTGCGCGCGCGCAGCGCGCAGATACTCGGGCGCATTTCCGCAGCTGCCCGCGACTACCGCGCGGCGACTGCGATTCCCCGCACTGCGGCGCGGGCGTGGTTCGCCCTCGCCGATCTCAAGACGGTGAGGTTGGAACCTGCCGAGCTGAGCGCCCTCGAACGCACCTCCAGGCGTCCCGAATTTGCCATTGACGATCGCACCATGCTGGAGTTCGCGCTTGGCAAGGCACTTGAGGACGCCGGTGACCATTCGCGGGCATTCGCGACGTTTGAGCGCGCCAACGCACTGGCGAGAATGCAGCGCTTCTGGAACGCCGCGACGTTCTCGGAGGAGGTCGCGGAGATCGACTCGGCATTCACGAGTGCCCCGTCCCGCGCAGATGGCCAGGCAGGTGGAGAAGTCATCTTCCTCGTGGGACTTCCGCGCTCGGGAACGACGCTGGTGGAACAGGTACTCGCCGCGCACTCGCGGGTGGAGGGCGCCAGCGAGTTGCCATATCTCAACAGGGTGGTCGCGGCGGAGTCGAAGCGCCTGCGCCAGCCTTTTCCGCGGTGGGTCGCCGCTGCGACGCCCGCCGACTGGCAACGCATGGGTGCGGAATACCTGCGCCTGAGCGAACGCTGGCGGAAGGAGCGACCCACAGCCACGGACAAGCTTCCCGAGAACTGGTTGCTGGCCGGCGCCGCGCTGTCGATGCTACCTGCCGCGCGCGTCATCGACTGCCGGCGCGATGCGCTGGAAACCTGCTGGTCCTGCTACAAGCAGCTGTTCGCCCCAGGCCGGGTCGGCTTTGCCTACGACTTTGGAACGCTGGCCGCGTACTGGCACGACTATGTGCGGTTGGGTCGCACCTGGGCCACTCTTTTCCCGGCGCAGTATCGACTGCAGGGCTACGAGGATTTCGTCGCCGACCCGGAAACGCAGACGCGCGCGCTGCTCGAATTCTGTGGGCTCGAATTCGAATCCGGATGCCTCCGCTTCCACGAAGCACAGCGCAGCATCCGCAGTGCGAGCGCCGCGCAGGTCCGGCAACCGTTGAAGCGGGATACGGCACGGACGGCGAAGTACGGCGACTTGCTGGATCCGCTGCGTCGACTGCTGAGGGAACCTGGACGTTGAGCGCCTGTCAAACGCGTTATTCGATCAACACTCGATGACGTTGACCGCGAGGCCGCCGCGCGAGGTTTCCTTGTACTTGTCCTGCATGTCGCGACCGGTATCGCGCATGGTCCTGATGACCTTGTCCAGCGACACCTTGTGTTTGCCATCGCCGCGCAAGGCCATGCGCGAGGCGTTGATCGCCTTGACGGCGCCCATCGCGTTGCGTTCGATGCAGGGAATCTGCACGAGGCCGCCGATGGGGTCGCAGGTCAGGCCGAGGTTGTGTTCCATGCCGATCTCGGGCGCGTTCTCGACCTGTCCAGGCGTTCCGCCGAGCGCGGCGGGCAGCCCCGCGGCAGCCATCGAGCACGCGACGCCAACCTCGCCCTGGCAGCCGACTTCGGCGCCGGAGATCGACGCGTTCTCTTTGTAGAGGATGCCGACCGCGGCCGCGGTCAGCAGGAAGTCGAACACGCCTTGCTCGCCCGCGTTCGGTGTGAAGCGGACAAAATAGTGCAGAACCGAGGGAATGATGCCGGCCGCGCCATTCGTCGGTGCGGTCACCACGCGGCCACCTGCAGCGTTTTCCTCGTTCACGGCGAGCGCATAGAGGTTGACCCAGTCGAGTACCGTCAGTGGATCGCGCAGCGATGCCTCGGGCTGGCTCGACAGTTCGGCAAACAGCGACGGTGCGCGCCGCTTGACGTGCAGCCCCCCCGGTAACGTGCCCGACTGTGCGATGCCGCGCGCGACACAACGCTGCATGGCCGACCAGAGCTCGCGCAGTCCCGCGCGGATTTCTTCCGGCGTGCGCCAGACCTGCTCGTTCGCGAACATGATCTGCGCCATGCCGAGTCCGGTCCGCTCGCACTCGGCGAGGAGCTCGTCGCCGCTGTGGAATGGATGTGGAAGTTCCGTCGTGTCAGCGACGATGCGGTCTTCGGCCGCCTCGTCCTGGTTGACCACGAAACCGCCGCCAACGGAGTAGTAGTCGCGCGTCGCGATCAAGCCCTCGCTCGCGTCGAACGCGGAGAAGCGCATTCCATTGGTGTGGTACGGAAGTTTCTGGCGCTTGTTCATGACCAGGTCGCGCTTTTCGTCGAACGCGATGCTGTGCCGTCCCAACAGGTTGAGCCGCTTTTCCTGGCGGATGCGCTCGAGCGTCGCTGGGATGAGGTCGGGATCGATTGCGTTCGGCCAGTGGCCCTCGAGCCCGAGAAGCAACGCCTTGTCGGTGCCGTGACCACGTCCGGTCAGCGCCAGCGAGCCGAACACTTCCGCGCGCACCCGCGCGACGTCCTGCAGGCGTCCGGCCTCCAGCAGCCACTTTTCCGCGAAGCGCACGGCCGCCCGCATCGGGCCTACCGTATGCGAGGAACTCGGTCCGATGCCGATCTTGAAAAGGTCGAAGGTGCTGACGGCCATCGCACTATTCTAGTGGCCGCCGGAGGGAATGCCGCGCCGAAGTGCGGAATTCCGAAGCTCGAATAATGGAATGGAGTCGCGTGGGCCTGATCCTGTTCCAGCGTGACGACTGCACACTGTGCGACGCGGCGATCGAGTTGCTCGCCGCGGCGAGGGCGGGCGACTTCGCCAGCGTTTTTGTCGACGCCGACGCCGAACTCGAGGCGCGCTACGGCCAGCGAGTGCCGGTACTGCGCGACGCGGCCGGCCGCGAACTCGGGTGGCCGTTCACTTTGCCCGCCCTGCAATCCTGGCTGGAAACGCAGGCCCGCTGACCGGCGCCCGGTCCCGGGGACCTACTCCTCCATGGGTGTCTCGATCGGAAAGCTTGGCGCGCCGCTCTGGATTTGCTCGGGGCGGGGGTGCACTCCCTTCTCGATGACCACGATGCTGTCGTAGAAGTGGATGGAGCGCGTGGCTTGCGTAAAGGGCCCGGGTACGAAGCTGTGTGGATCGCGCGAGTGATAGGCGTTGAGCTCGTCCACCAGATGCTTGGCGAACTGCATGAACGTCGCGTGTGCGCGCAATCCACCGCCGTATTCCCGCCAGTAGCTGGTGTGCGTGTCTTCGACCAGGATGACACCGTCGGTGGCGACAGCGCCGAACAGGTTCTCGACCGTGCCGATCTGCTGCGGCATGGTGTGTCCGCCGTCGTCGATCAAGATGTCGATCGGCCCGAACTGGTTGCCGAGCTGACGCAGGAAGGCAGGATCGCCCTGGTCGCCGATGACGATCTCGATGCCATCTTCACCGAGATCGCGAAGACGCGGGTTGCGGTCCACGCCGATCACGCGAGTGCCCGCTCCAAAATACTGTTTCCACATCTGCAGCGAGCCACCGTGGTACACGCCGATCTCGACGACAGTCGGCGCGCGTCCGCGAAAGCGTTCGAAATGCCGGTGGTAGATGTCGAAGTAGTGCTGCCACTTGCTCATCAGGCGACCGGGGTTCGCATGGAAGTAGTCGAGCAACGGATTGGTCGTGCGCGCGGTGTCCTGCATCATTTCGGTAACTGCCTCGGGTTTGGCTTCAGGGTTTGGGCGCGACCGTGGTGGCCCGGAGATCGAGGTCGACGGTGACGGTCACGGTGTGGCCTATGGTCGCAGCATCGGCCCAGTCGCCGGCGCCCACGCCGAAATCCAGCCGGTCCAGCTCGACGCGACTGGTCAGGCGCGCCTTGCCCTTGTCGCCGCTCCACGCCACTGGGAACACCAGCTTGCGTGTCTTGCCACGCAATGTCAGCGTCGCCTGGCAGCTGAACTTCCCCGGCGACTGCAGCGCCTTGCATGCATTCGCAACAAAGCGTGCGCGTGGGAATTTCCCGACCCAGAAAAAGTCCTGCGTCGGTAGTGCCTCGTCGCGTTCGGTGTTGCCGGTGGTGGCCGATGCCAGTTCGATTGCTACGTCGAACGCGCCCGCCGCCGGGTTGGTCGGATCAAAGCGGACGTGCGGCGTAAATCGCTTGAACCGCCCCTTGAACTCGCTGCCTTGCGACGTTCCCGCGAACTCGAGCCGGCTGGCCTGCGGCTGCGTGCGCCACTCCGCAGCACCGGTGCCGGCCGCCGACAGGCAGCAGGCGAGAAGGAATGGGGATGCAGGCAGTTTCATCGCCGCGTTCCTCGTCCCGGCAATATGCGACGCAGGGTTTCGTCGCGATCCAGCAAATGGTGTTTGAGCGCCGCCAGCACATGCAGCGACACCAGCGCGATCAATGTGTAGGCGGTCCAATGGTGCACCGCGCGCGCCAGCGCCTTGAGCTCGGGATCGGGACCGCCGAGTGCCGGCAAAGACACCCAGCCGAACCATTGCAGCGGGAAGTTGGCCGCGGAGTTGAACACCCATCCCGACAAGGGCATTACCAGCAGCGCCACGTAGAGCAGAACGTGGCTAAGCCGCGCCGCGCCGCGTTCCCACGCAGGCATGGCGAAGGGCATCTGCGGACGCGCCTGCTCGCGCGCTCGCCACGCGATCCGCACCAGCATGAGCGCGAGCACGGTGATGCCGACGGACTTGTGCAGCGCATAGACGCGGACCTTGTTCGGGGACAAAGGCAAGTCGATCATCCAGAGGCCGATGCCCAGCAGGGCGATCACCAGCAGCGCAACAGTCCAGTGCAGCAGTTTGGTGAGGGCACCCCAACGCCGGGTGTCGCTACGCAGTGGCATGCCCCGATCCTGGTCCGTGCGGAAGCGCAGCATCATCGCGCAGGAAGCAACGCGACGCACCGGATTCGTGCGATTCTCGGCCACACAACGATCGCGCAGGGATGGGCAGCGATGAAAGGGACGTCGACGAAGTGGCGCTGCATGGGTTTCTGCGCGTGGATGCTTGCGTTGCCTGCTGCGGCGGAACACAGCGTGCGGCCCCTGTTCTCGCAGTTCGGCATCGAGCAGGGGTTGCCCTCGAGTTACATCAACCAGGTGGCGCAGGATCGATCGGGCTACCTCTGGCTTGCCACGGCCGACGGGCTGGCGCGCTTCGACGGCGTACAGTTCACCACGTTGCGCCGTGGCAGCGACGGCGGCCAGGAACTCTTCGGCACGGCTGTCGAGTCGGTCTTCGTCGATTCAAGCGACCGCCTGTGGATCGGCACCGAAGGAGGTGGGCTCGCCGTGCTCGATGCCGAACGCCGGCGACTGCGGCGCGTCGGCACCGGTTCGCATCCGCACGTGCTCGCCGAGGCGGACGTGTGGGCGCTGGGCGAGGACCGCCTCGGGCGCATCTGGGTCGGTGCCTACGATTCCGGTATTCACCGGGTCGATGCCCGGTCGCTCGAGGTCCGCGGCGTTCGACACGATCCCGGCGATCCCCGTACGCCGGCGAGCGACCATGCGCTCGCGATCAAGGGCGCCGACGACGGATGGTTGTGGGTGGGCACGACAGCCGGTCTGGACGTGATCGACGCACGCGGTGCGGGCGGCGATCCCACCGTCGCGAAGCACCTGCTGGCGGGAGAGATCATCATCTCGCTGGCAGCGGAACCCGACGGCAGCATGCTGGCCGGAGGACGCGGCAAGATCTGGCGCATCCCGCGCGATGCCGGCGGCCCCGGAACTCCCGCACGACTCGAGATCGCCGCACTGCCGTCGACCGCCATCGTGCAAGGACTCCTGCGCGACGACGCGGGTGCGTTGTGGATCCTGACTCGCCAACACGGTGCCTTGCGCGTCGACCGCCAGGGGCGCGTACTGATGATTGCAGCGCAGCCGGGGCTACCACTGGCCCTGCCTACTCCCGAGCTCCTGCACGGAATGCGCGACCGCGAGAATAATCTGTGGTTCGCGACGAATGGCAGCGGCTTGCTGCAGGTCCGCGCCGGCTGGCGCAATTTCACTTTGCTGCGCGAGCAGTCGCCGGAAGCGCGCGTGGCCGAAGCAGGCCGCTGGGTGGGCGCAACGCGTTGTCCCGATGGCGATACCTGGTTGTTGCGCAGGCGCGGACCGTTGCTGCGGCTGGATCGCCGCACCGACCGCATCGTGAGCGAACGCGATGAAGTTTCGGGCTTCGCCGCGTGGCCCACCCAGGAATTCGCGTCCCTCGCTTGCGACGGGGCTGGTGCGCTCTGGTTCGGGGCGCGCCATGGCGTGCTCCAATTCGATCCGCGCTCGCAGGACCTGCGCAGCTGGATGGCGCGCCCGGGTTACACACCGCTCCAGGGATCGGTCGATCTGCTCTGGGCGGACGCCGACGGCGCGATGTGGGCCTCGACGCAGGGCGCCGGGCTCACGCGTTTCGACAGCCGCGGCGGCTCCCCGCAGCAGTTCGCCGGTGGCGAGCGCGGTTTGCGCGTGGTCGAGGTCGAGCAGCTCGGCAGGGCTCCCGATGGTTCGCTATGGGCGGCTGGCGACGGTGGCATCGATCGGCTTGCCGCAGGCGCGCGCGATTTTGCGCCGATGTCAGCAGTGCCTGCGGGAGTCGTGCATGCTTTTGCGTTCGCTCGCGACAACTCGGCGTGGCTGCATTCGCGCGACGGCCTGCTGCATGCTCGCGTCGAGGGCGACGTGCTGGTGCCGCTGGAGCGTTACGGCCCGCAGCAGGGGCTGGAGCGAATGGAAATCGGCGCGCTGGTGTGCGACGCGCATGGATTTGTCTGGTTGCTCGGCGGCCGCGGGATTCGGCGCCTCGATCCGCGCTCGGGCAGGTGGCGGAAGTACGCCGCGGGCGACGGACTCGGAGTCAGCGAAATGTCCTTGCGTCCAACCCAGTCGCGCGTGGATGGCACCACGCTGGCGCTGAGCACGCTGGGCGCCATCGAATTCGATCCTGCGGCAATCGAGGACAATCGATTCGCGCCGCAACTGCAGATGCAGGCCGTCAGCGTCGACCGGGATGCGCGCATGCGCTCGTTGCCGGCCGCAGGCGCTTTCAGACTGATGCACGACGACCGCGATCTGACGGTGCGTATTCGTGCCCTGTCGCTGGTTGATCCCTCAGTGAATCGCTATCGTTTTCGGCTGGAGCCGTTCGACGGCGCCTGGCGCGAAGGCGGTGCCGACGGTGCGCGCGTTTTTTCCAGCCTTCCGGCCGGCGACTATCGCCTGCTCGCCCAAGGCGCCAACAACAATGGCATGTGGAGCGAACCGTTACGCCTGCGCTTTACGGTGGAGAGTCCGCCGTGGCGAAGCGCCCCCGCGCTCCTCCTGTACGCGGCAGCGGCGACAGTGCTGGCGATCCTGCTGGTGCAGCAGCAACGCTGGCGCTGGCAACGCCGGCATGCGCTCGCCCTGGTCGAGGCCCGCCGCGAGGCCGCGGAGCGCGCTAACCAGGCCAAGAGCGATTTCCTCGCTGACGTCGCGCACGAGATCCGCACGCCGATCAGCGGCATGAGTGGCATGAGTGACCTGCTGGCGCAAACCGCGCTCGATCCGCAGCAGCAACGCTACGTGGCGCGCATGCGCAGTGCCATCGGGATGTTGCTGCAGCTCATCAACAACCTGCTGGATCTGGCGCGCATCGAATCGGGTCGACTGGAAACGACGCCGGTGCCCACCGACGTATGCGCGTTGCTGCAGGAGCTCATCGAGGTGGAGGCCCCGGTAGCCGCCGCCAAGGGCATCTCGCTGAGACTGGTGTGCGATCCGGCGCTGCCGTTCCAGGTGCTCGTCGATCCGCTGCGATTGCGCCAGGTGTTGTTCAACCTGCTGGGCAATGCGCTCAAGTTCATCGAACACGGAGAAGTGCGTCTGAGCGCGGACCTGGCGGCTCCGGGATGGATCCGGCTCCGCGTCAGGGACACCGGCCCGGGTATGTCGGCGGAGGCATTGGCGCGTTTGTTCAGACGCTTCGAGCAGGGCGACGGAACCATATCGCAGCGTCACGGCGGCAGCGGCCTCGGTCTGGTGATCGTGCGCCAGCTGGTCGAACTCTTGCAGGGCCGCCTCGCCGTCGAGAGCGACGTCGGCGTGGGCAGCACATTCACCGTCGAGTTGCCGCTGCAGCGGGCACCGGAACTCGACGCGAGTTCGGCGCGTACGGGCACGTCCGGGGGCGCTGCTGCGCCCGGCGCCGCCACCACCGTTGGCGCAGCCGCCGCCGATCCGCGCGTCGGTGTGGGTGCGTGTTCCGCAGCCGTTCAAATCCTGCTTGTAGAAGACGATTCCACGCTCTCCGAAACACTGATCGAGTTGCTGGAACGCGAAGGTTGCCAAGCCGTGCCCGCAGCGCATGGTCTCGCGGCGCTGGCACAGTTCGAGCGGGCGCGGTTCGATGCAGCGCTCATCGATCTGGACCTGCCCGGCCTCAGCGGTCCCGATCTTGCGCGACTGTTGCGCGCGCGGGGTGCGACATTGCCGATCATCGGGATCAGCGCGCGTGCCGACGACGCTGCTGCGGAAGTCGCGCTCGCGGCGGGCATGGATCGCTTCCTGCGCAAGCCGATCAACATCGCGCAACTAACGGCGATGCTGGCGGCGCTGGTTGTCGCACGCTAGCGGCCCAGGGCAGGGCGGCACCAGTCATCCATTTGCGGCGGGCCGCTCCGCGCGAACGCAGCGGCGTGTTCAACGGGTCGCGAGGTGGCGCGCTCGACTCAACTCGTGCACGGCGTCGACGAGAACCGCGACATGGTCTGGATCCACCGTCTGGGCGATGCCGTGGCCGAGATTGAAGACATGCCCGGGTCCGTCGCCGTAGCCCGCGAGCACGCGTCCGACTTCTGCGCGCAGCGCTGCAGGATTTGCGAACAACGCACCCGGGTCGAGATTGCCCTGCAGGGCCACGCGTCCACCGGTGCGCGCACGCGCCTCGGCAAGATCGCAGGTCCAGTCGACGCCGACGCCTTCCGCGCCACTCGCGGCAAGTGCTTCGAGGTGGGTCTGGTTGCCGCGGCCAAAAAGAATCAGCGGCGTGCGCGCTGCGCCTTCCCCGCGCTTCAATTCGTGCGCGATGCGTTCAAGGTAAGGCAACGAGAATTCGCGGTACTGGGCCGGCGTCAACATGCCGCCCCAGGTATCGAAGACCATGAGTACTTGCGCGCCGGCTGCGCGTTGTGCGGCGAGATACGCGACGACTGCGGCCGCATTGATCGCCAGCAACCGATGCAGCGCGGCCGGTTCGTTCCACGCCATGGCCTTGATGCGGGAAAACGTCTCGCTGCCACCGCCCTCGACCATGTAGCAGGCCAGCGTCCACGGCGAACCGGAGAAACCGATGAGCGGAACGCGGCCGCCGAGCGCAGCGCGCGTCGTGCGGAGTGCGTCCATCACGTAGCGCAGTTCGCCCTCCGGATCCGGCACACCCAGGCGATCGACATCCGCCACCGAACTGATAGGCCGCTCGAACTTCGGCCCTTCGCCGTCGACGAAGTGCAGGCCGAGTCCCATGGCGTCGGGAATGGTCAGGATGTCGGAGAAAATGATTGCTGCGTCGAGGTCGAACCGCTCCAGCGGTTGCAGCGTCACCTCGCAGGCGAGCTCTGGCGTCTTCGCCAACGCGAGGAAACTGCCGGCGCGGGCGCGCGTCGCGCGGTATTCCGGCAGATAGCGGCCCGCCTGCCGCATCAGCCAGACTGGCGTCGCATCGACGGGTTCCCGGCGCAGCGCGCGCAGCAAGCGATCATTTGCGAGGGGGGTGTGGTTCGGGTTCATGCCGCTCCGGGGCGCGTGACGCTGTCGGGAAAATAACGCTTGAGCAACGTCAACGAAATCCTTCAGGCGCGTCGGCGCCACGGGTGAACATCACCTGGAATCCTCGCTCCGTCTGCTGCGAGCGCAGTACTTCCAGCGCTGCCTCGGCCTGGTCCTGGTCGATGTAGTTGGAGCGCTTGCTCGACGTGCGCATGCCCATCTGCCCCCACTCGCGCACCAACGTCCAGCCGCCAAACAGGTCCTGCTGCAGGGTCAACTGGAAGAAGCGTGGGGGCTCGCCGCTCGCAGGCGGTCTTTGCATGAAAATGCGCATGTCGGAATTGTAGCCGACGACCACGCATCGGCCGCGCGGATCATCGTGCCTCGAGCGCCGCGATGACCGCTTCGCGCGAAACGGCTTCGACCACCAGCGCACGCCCGATGCCGCGCCAAAGCACGAAACGCAAGGTGCCGCCCTCCGCTTTCTTGTCCAGCGCCATGGCGCCGAGCAAGGCGTCGACGTCGACGCCGGGCGGCGGCGCGATCGGCAATCCGAACGACAGCAGGAGCCGTTCGAGCCGCGTCCGGTGCGCATCGTCCGCGAGTCCGAGTGCGGTCGACAGGCGCGCCGCCTGCAGCATGCCGATGGCTACTGCCTCGCCATGCAGCAGCGCGCCAAACCCGGTCACCTTTTCCAGCGCATGGCCGAAGGTATGGCCGAAATTGAGTAGCGCGCGCTCGCCCGACTCGCGTTCGTCGTTCGCCACGACGCGCGCCTTGTATGCGACGCTTTTTGCCACGGCGTGTGCCAGCGCGGCGCCGTCGCGCGCCACAATCGCCCCCGCGTTGGCCTCGAGCCATGCGAAGAAGTCCGGGTCGCCGATCGCCCCATACTTCACGATCTCGGCGCAACCGGCACGCAGTTCGCGATCGGGCAGGGTGTCGAGCGTGGCCAGGTCGGCTACCACCAACGACGGCTGGTGGAACGCACCTATCAGGTTCTTGCCCTGCGGCAGGTTGACGCCCGTCTTGCCACCGACGGCACTGTCGACCATTGCCAACAGGGTCGTGGGCACCTGGACGAAGCGCACCCCGCGCATCCAGCACGCCGCGGCGAATCCGGCGAGGTCGCCTATGACGCCGCCGCCGAGCGCGATCACCGTTCCATCCCGCGTCAGCCTGGCGTCCGCGAGTGCGACGAATACGCGCTCGAGGTTGCCAAGCGACTTTTCCGCTTCTCCGTCTGGCAGCACCAGCACCGTCGCGCGCTCGCGCAGGCAGCCGAGCAACGGAGCCAGGTACCAGCGGGCCACCACCTCGTTGGTGACCACCAGCACGGGGCCACGGGTCGGCAGCAGCGCCGACCATGCGGATGCGTTGGACAGCAGTCCGTGGTCGACGAGAACCGGGTAACTGCGATCACCGAGCGCAACGTCCACGCGCCGCATCGTCACTGCAGGTTCTTCAGTCACCCGGCAGCGCCTGTGTCCATGGGTGGGGGAGCATCGAGGCCAGCGTCGCGGCCTGCTCGATCGCCGGGACGTCGGTCACCGGGAACCGGAGGTTGGCCACGTCCGCGTACAGCGCATCGCGTTGCGAGGCCAGTTCGTTGAGGCGGGCCTCGAGGTTGGGCGCGCGCAGCAGTGGCCGCGCGACATCGCCCCGCAAGCGTCTTTCGAGCAGGTCGACCGGCGCGTCGAGCCAGACCACGAACGCGCGATCGGCGAGCAGGTCGCGATTGCGCGCGGCGAGCACCACGCCGCCACCGCAGGCCACCACCTGGCCGTCTTCCGCGAGCATGGACTCCAGCACCGCGTTTTCCTGCGCGCGGAAATGCGCCTCGCCGAAACGCTCGAACAGGCTGGCGACGGTGCTGCCGCTCGCGGCCTCGATTTCACGGTCGAGGTCGCGCGAGGGACGTCCCAGCAAGTCGCCGAGTCCGGCTGCGAGCGTGCTCTTGCCGGCCCCCATCGGGCCAATCAGTACGAGGTTGCCGACGGAGGCCATCGTTCGGGATGCTAGCATTGCGCGCTTCGAAGCCCACTCCCGACCGCCCGCGCATGACCCGCTTCATTGTCGTTTTTCTCGTGCTGCTCGGCGGCCTGTTCACGCTCGAAGTGCTGCAACCCGTGGAACGCTGGGTCATCGACCCGTTCACCTCCGGCATCGCGCGCATCTGCGTCTGGATCGTGTCGATATTCGATAACGATGCCGTCAGCTTCGGCAAGGTGATCCAGAGCACCCGCAATGGTTTCGCAGTGTCGATCGAGCGCGGCTGCAACGGCATCGAGGCGCTCATCATCCTGTTCGCCGCGCTGTTTGCGTTTCCCTCGACTTTCCGTCAGAAATGGATCGGATTCAGCCTCGGGTTCGTCGCGATCCAGGCGCTGAACCTCGTGCGCATCATCAGCCTGTTCTACATCGGGCAGTGGAGCCATACCTGGTTCGAGTGGTTCCATCTTTACCTGTGGCAGGCGCTCATCATCATCGACGCGCTGGTGGTGTGGCTCATCTGGCTGCGCTGGATCGCGCGGGAAGATCGTTCAGGCCGCAGCGGGGGCGTGCCTCCGTCATCGATCGCCGCGACTGCGTGACCATACGGTCGCGGCTGGACGCCAAACCTTACGCAGCCTGACTGCAGAAACTTTCCCGCATTGCCACCGGCCAGCCGAAGCGACACTCTTTGACACCATCGAAGTGTCCATGGCCCGGGAATACCTGCATGATCCAACGCCCGCATCTCGCAGCGGAACGCGCGCCAGGCACATTGCTCGGGTCGGCCGCGATCCTTTTGCCGGAAGTGGAACCCAAGTCCTCCGGCACGCTCGTAGCCTTGATCGAGGACGACCCGCACCAGGCGCAATTATTCGCACACATGCTGACCAGCGCCGGTTTCCGCGCCGAGATCTTCGGCTCGGCTGCCGCATTCCGGCAGCGCCTGCCCGCCGGTGATTTCGACGCACTGGTGGTCGACTGGGTACTTCCCGACGAATCAGGTCTGGAGCTGGTGCGCTGGCTCGGCGAGTCCGAATATTCCCATCTGCCTGTGATCATGCTGTCGCGGTTGGACGGCGACGCCGACATCGTGTCCGGCCTGGCCGCGGGTGCCGATGACTATGTCGTCAAGCCACCGCGCCCCGGCGAGCTCGCCGCTCGCATCGGCGCGCACATACGGCGCCTCGCGCCGGCGTCGAGCGATGAGCCGATCACCGATACCGAACCGTACAGGATCGATCCGCGCGCGCGCCGCATCACGCTCAATGGCGAGCCGGTACGCCTGACGACACGCGAAATGGCGCTGGCCCTTTACCTGTTTCGCCGGATTGGCAGGGTCGTGAGCCGTAGCGCGCTGCTGCAGGATGTGTGGAACATCAGCGACAGCGATCCGACCCGCACCGTCGACACCCACATCAGTCGTGTGCGGCGCAAGCTCAATCTGACCGGCGCATTCGGCTGGCAGCTGAACTCGGTGTATCAGCACGGCTATCGGCTGGAAAGAAGCTGATCCGCGCCGATCCAGGCATCCCGACGTGACGCGGTAGCATGCCCCGATGCTGATCGCCCC
The DNA here is from genome assembly GCA_046595765.1 of Ahniellaceae bacterium. Lineage (GTDB taxonomy): Bacteria > Pseudomonadota > Gammaproteobacteria > Xanthomonadales > Ahniellaceae > JBBQNY01. The sequence goes on along the minus strand of JBKJSW010000208.1, from coordinate 2,053 downwards.
GAACATGCTGGCGACTTTCGACGCGCTGCTGGCAGACGCAAGGGCCAGCGCCGATCCCGAACCGACCGCCATGGCGCTCGCCACCGTGGGCGCCGAAGGCCGTGTGTCCGCGCGCCAGGTGTTGCTCAAGGCGCACGACGAGCGTGGTTTCGTTTTCTATACGCACGCGACCAGTCGCAAGGGCGAACAGCTTGCGGCCGTGCCGAGAGCTGCGCTCAATTTCTTCTGGCGGCACCTGGAGACGCCGACGCAGGTGCGGATAGAGGGGGTGGTCGAATTCGTGGACGACGCCGATGCCGATGCCTATTTCGCCGGCCGCCCGCGCGACAGCCAACTGGGGGCCTGGGCATCCGACCAATCGAAGACGCTCGACGCGCGCAGCACCTTCGAGGCACGCTTTGCCGAAGCCGAGCGTCGCTTCCACGAGCGCGACGTGCCGCGTCCGCCGATGTGGCGCGGGTATCGCGTTCGCCCCGACCTGGTCGAGTTCTGGTACTCGAAGCCGTTCCGCCTGCACCAGCGCGATTGCCACGAATGGCACGACGGTCGCTGGCGACATCGCCTGCTGTATCCCTGACGCCGCATGTCGGGTCCGCAACGCATCGTCTGCCTGACCGAGGAGCCGACCGAAACGCTGTACCTGCTTGGCGAGGACGCGCGCATCGTCGGAATCAGCGGATTCACCGTGCGTCCTGCCCGCGCACGGCGCGAAAAGCCTAAGGTATCGGCCTTCATCAGCGCACGGGTCGACAGGATCCTGGCGCTTGAGCCCGATCTCGCGGTCGGCTTTTCCGACATCCAGGCCGACATCGCGCGCGAGCTGATCAAGGCCGGCGTCGAAGTGTGGATCAGCAACCACCGCAGCGTTGCTGGCATCCTCGACTACGTCGAGCGACTCGGCGCGATGGTCGGCGTGGCGGCGCGCGCACACGAACTGGCGCAAACATTCCGCTCGAACCTCGAGCGCATCGCGGGGGACGCCGCGCGATTGCCGACGCGACCCCGCGTTTATTTCGAGGAGTGGGACGAGCCCGCAATCACGGGCATACGCTGGGTGTCGGAGCTGGTGGGGATCGCTGGAGGTGACGACGTGTTCCCCGAGCGCGCCGCGATGCCACTGGCGCGCGACCGGATCCTCGCGGATCGCGACGAAGTGATCCGGCGCGCTCCCGACATCATCATCGGCAGCTGGTGCGGCAAAAAATTCCGGCCGGAAAAAGTCGCGGCGCGCGCGGGCTGGACAGCGATTCCCGCAGTACGCGACGGCGAACTGCATGAGATACCGGCTTCACTGATCCTGCAACCAGGGCCCGCCGCAGTAACGGACGGGGTGGCGGCACTGCACGCCATCATCAGTGGCTGGAGCGAACGCCGGCGTGGTGCGCCGACGACGTCGCAGGTCAAGGGCCGCTAATCGCGAGGTCGAACAGGGGACGCACGACGAGGATCCGCAGCAGCGTGATTGCAAGGATCGCGAACAGCGGCGAGAAATCGAAACCGGCGAGCGCCGGGATCACTCGCTGGATCGGTTTGAGCAGCGGGTTGGTCAGCTGTGCGAGCACCGGCAGCAGCGGATTGTCGTAACTGCCACCGACCAGGCTCAGCAGGGCGCGCAGCACGATTAGCAGCATCGTCATGACGAGCGCGAAATCCAGCAGCTTGGCGAGACCGAGCAGCATTAATGCCGCCGGTCCAAGGCTTACGCCACGCAAGGCGTGCAGCACCCACATCCAGACCAGTGCGAGCAACCAGGCGAGCACGAGACCCGGCCAGTGCAAGCCGCGCCGTACCGGCACGAAGCGCTGCAGCGGCATCAGGATCGGATTGGTGACCTTGTAGATCGCCTGGCAGATCGGGTTGTAGAAATTGGCCCGCAGCGCCTGCAGTGCGATGCGCAGGAGCAGCACGCCCAGCACCAGGCCGAACAAGGTGTTGGTCAGCAGCGCACCCGCGTCGCTCAGGTAATTCATGGCAGGTTCGTGTCGGAGCAGCGATCAGTCTGCCATGGCATCGGCCAGCTCGACACCGCGAACCGTAGCGGCGGCGACCGCTG
>JBKJSW010000153.1:0-4300 GCA_046595765.1 Ahniellaceae bacterium | reverse complement strand
AAATCGCGCACGACGGTGCGCGTGCGATAGCGCTTCTGCAAACCCTCGGCGATCAGCATCCGGCGGTCAGCCCGCAACGGCTGGGGGGCAACTGGGCCGACATCAGGGAGTCGGCGTCGCCGGCGGCGGCGGTGCCGCCTTCGGCTGCACCTGGAGGTGCACGCGGCCGGCGCCAGCGCTGGTGGCGTTGAGCTTGCCCGTCACGGTGTTGTAGACGATGGTTTCGCCGGACAAGTCGCCGCGCGGCTGGCTGACGCTGGCGTTCCCGGTCAGGACGATGGTCTCGCCTTCGACGTCGTAGTCGACGCGGTTCGCGCGCGCCTTGAGGCGACCGCCGTCATCGAGGTCCTGCTCGAGCGTCACGGGAGTTCCCACCAGCAACACGCGCTGCGTCTCCTGCTGCGCGCCCTGCGTGAGCGTGGCCTCGCTCGCCTGGATCACCAGCGTGCCCTGGGTAATGCGCACATTCCCCTCGAGCACTGCGCGATTGTCATCGAGCCCGGCATCGAGCTTGTCGGCATCGACGTTGAGCAACTGCTGCCGGTCGCTCTTGAGCGCGAACGCCGGCTGCGCCAGCCCAAGCATGAACAAAACCGGCAGCAGGAAGCTAGCGGCTGCCGCGCGCGCGCGGTTCGAAACGGCCATGAACCTTTTCCTTGAGCATTAGACGCTTGCGGTCGATATCGGCATGCAGGCCGATGCCGGTGAGTATAGAACCCGGCCGTTCGATCGTGACCGCCAGCGTCGAAGTGATGATGTTGGGATCGAGCTGCGCGTCGATGCGCTCGCTACGCAGCGCGATCGCGTCCGCGGGCACGAGCGTGCGACGCTCCATGTTGACGTCGCCGAAGAGCCGGAGTTCCCGCCCGTCCGCACGCACCCAGCCGCTGCGGGCGCGAACGTTCCAGTCGATGCCTTCCGCGTCGCGCAGCACGAACTCCGGCGACTCGATGTCGAACGTGCCCTGGCCGGGGTTGCGGGCCGCGCGCGGGGCGTGCACGGTGAACGACAGCATGCCCTTGTCATCCAGCGCGCTCATGCTGAAGTTGCTGATGTCGTAGTCGGAGCGTGGCGGCCCGATGAACGGCTCGTTCGGAGTCTCGCGCCGCAGCCACAGGAGCCACTGCGTGGCTCCCGCCACCACCGCCAGCAGGACGGCCAACCACCAGATACGGCGATCGTTCACGCGCGCCTGCCGTCGTCGCCCGGCGTCGCGGCAGTCCCGGAAGTCCGCGCGGACAACAGCAGTTCGCACACCTCGCGAACCGCACCCACGCCGCCAGCGGCGCGGGTGCTCCAGTGCGCGAGGGAATGGATCGACGGGCGGGCGTTGGCGACCGCGATGGCGACGCCGACCGTGCGCATCGCCGCGGCATCCGGCTCATCGTCGCCGGTGAACGCGACGGCCGTGAGATCGCAACCGATCGCCGCCGCGAGCGCGGCTACGCAGGCGAGCTTGTCGGAGACTCCCTGGTGCACCCGCGTCACGCCGAGATCCGCCATGCGCGCGGCCACTGCGGCGCTGCTGCGCGCGGTCACCACGGCGACCTCGATACCCGCCGCCATGAGCATCCGCAGGCCGAGCCCGTCGTGCACGTGGAAGGCCTTGAGCGCCTCGCCATCGGCGCCGTACCAGAGCCTGCCATCGGTCAGTACGCCATCGACGTCGAAGCAGGCGAGCCGCACCCCGGCGGCCCGCTGGAGCAGCTCTGGCGGGAATTCGGTCGGCGCGGCCGCGTCTGGCACCCTCGGATCGTTCAAACGACGCGCGCGCGCAGCAAGTCGTGGATGTTGAGCGCACCGACGACACGCCGCGATGCGTCGACCACGATCAGCGCGTTGATCTTGTGATCCTCCATCAGTCGCGCCGCTTCCACCGCCAGCTGGTCCGGGGCGATGGTCTTGGGCGCCCTTGTCATGAGTTTCGTCACCGGCGTGTTGCGGAGGTCGACCTCGCTGTCGTCGACGGCTCGCCGCAGGTCGCCGTCGGTGAAGACGCCGAGCAGCTGCCGGGCGTCGTCGACCACGGCGATGATGCCGAGACCGGTGCGGGTCATCTCCATCAGGGCCGCGGAGACCGATGCATCGGCGGCGACGCAGGGCACGGCGCCGTCGCGGTGCATGATGTCGGCGATGTGCAGCAACAATCGACGACCAAGGGTGCCGGCGGGATGCGAACGTGCGAAGTCTTCTGCGGTGAAGCCCCGCGCTTCAAGCAGCGCGACCGCGAGCGCATCGCCCATCACCAGCGCTGCCGTCGTGCTTGACGTCGGTGCAAGCCCGAGTGGACATGCTTCCTCGGCAACACGTACGTCGATATGCGCGTCCGCGATGCGCGCCAGGCTCGACTCGGGCTTGCCGCTCATCGCAATGAGCGCATTGCCCTGGCGTTTGAGCAGGGGCAGGATGGTCAACAGTTCGTCGGTCTCGCCGGAATTGGACATCGCGAGCACCACGTCGCCATCGGTGATCATGCCGAGGTCGCCGTGGCTGGCCTCGCCCGGATGCACGAAAAACGCGGGAGTGCCGGTGGATGCGAAAGTCGCCGCGATCTTGCGACCGATGTGCCCGGACTTGCCCATGCCGGTTACCACCACGCGGCCCTTGCAGGCGAGCAGCAGGGCGCAGGCGTCGAGGAATCCCTGGTCGATCCGGGCGTCGAGCCCGGCCACTGCGCGCGTCTCGATCGCGATCACGCGACGCGCGCTGGTCGCGAACACGGCATCGGGGACGGGCTCGGCGGCCTCGCCGGGGGGCTTGAGTCGGGCGTTCATGGTAATTCTGGGCTGGCGCAAAACTGCGCTCTGCTAGACTGAACGGCCCATTCTAGCCGCTCCGCACCAGCCGCAGCGCGTGCCCGATTCCGGCGCTCGCCGCGCCACAGACCTGTCTGCGGATGAGTCGGAGGCTGCTCGCGCTGCGACGGCCGGATGGTTCCATTCCCACAACGGCCGGCCAGTGAACGCAAGCACCATCAAGCAACTTATCGAGACGGGCCTGCCCGACGCGACCGCCGATGTGGCGGGCGACGACGGCGTGCATTTCGAAGCCACCGTCGTCAGCGCGGCATTCGAGGGCAAGCTGCCCCTGGCGCGCCACCGTCTGGTGTACGCGACGCTCGGCGAGCGCATGGGCGGCGAGATCCACGCGCTGGCACTGCGTACATTAACGCCCGCGGAAGCGCTGGCGACCCGCTAGCGCCGCACGCGGTGCCTGTAAGGCCCGCACCCAGCACCAAGAACGGAGAAAGTCGTTGGCCAAGATCCTGATTTCGGGGGGCGTCCCCCTCAATGGCGAAGTGTGGATTTCCGGCGCCAAGAATGCCGTGCTGCCGATCCTTGCCTCGACCCTGCTGGCCGACGAACCGGTGACGATCGGCAACGTGCCGCACCTGCACGACGTGACCACCACCATGGAACTGCTCGGGCAGATGGGCGTCAGGCTCTCGCTCGACGAGAAGATGCGCATCCACGTCGATCCGCGTCCAACCGACCGCTTCTTCGCGCCCTACGAACTGGTCAAGACGATGCGCGCATCGATCCTCGTGCTGGGGCCCCTCGTCGCGCGCTTCGGACAGGCTGACGTGTCGCTGCCGGGCGGCTGCGCCATCGGCTCGCGTCCGGTCGACCTGCACATCAGGGGGCTGCAGGCGCTCGGCGCCGAAGTCACGGTGGAGAACGGCTACATCCGCGCGCGCGCCAAGCGCCTCCGCGGCGCGCGCGTGGTGATGGATGTCGTCACCGTGACCGGCACCGAGAACATCATGATGGCGGCCGCGCTCGCATCCGGCACCACGGTGATTGAGAATGCCGCGCAGGAGCCCGAGATCGTGGATCTTGCAAACTGCCTCAACGCGATGGGCGCGCAGGTCGAGGGCGCCGGTACCAACACGCTGGTGATCCACGGCGTCGAGCGCATGCACGGCGCCGAATACGAAGTGCTGCCCGACCGCATCGAGACCGGCACCTTCCTCGTTGCGGGCGCCATGACCGGCGGCCGCGTCGTCGCCAAGCGCACGCGCGCCGATACGCTCGACGCGGTGCTGGCGAAGCTCGAGAAGACCGGCGCGCACATCAACACGGGTGAGGACTTCATCGAGATCGACATGCGCGGCAACCGCCCGCGCGCGGTCGACATCAGTACTGCGCCTTACCCCGCCTTCCCGACCGACATGCAGGTGCAGTTCACCGCGCTCAACTCCATCGCCGAGGGCACCGGCGTCATCACCGAGAACGTGTTCGAGAATCGCTTCATGCACGTGCAGGAACTGCAGCGACTCGGTGCCGACATCCGCGTGGAG